>CAZTCU010000116.1:0-7876 GCA_964612235.1 uncultured Rhizobium sp. | reverse complement strand
CGGGATCGCCCGCGCACGCCCGCGCCTTGATCATCGCGGCGCGTTCCCAGTTTTGTCCCATGCCTTCGTAATAGGCTTCGGCGGCATCGGTGGAGATCGCAACCTGCGTCGCCCCCGCATCGGGGCGCAACCGAAGATCGGTGCGGAAAACATAGCCGTCGGCGGTCGCTTCGGAGAGCAGCTTCACCAGCGCTTTCACGACGTCGACGGCCGCGGCGCGCGGATCGTCGCGCTTGCGAAAGGGAAATTTGTGCGCGTCGTAGAAAATGACGAGGTCGATATCGCTCGAATAGTTCAATTCGAACGCGCCGTATTTGCCCATGGCGAGCACGACAAGCCCAGTCGTCGCTTCCAGGGCGGCACCGTCGCGTTCGGCGAAATCGCTGCGGATCGCGGTGTCTTTGAGGACGAAGCGCAGCGCGCCCTTCACCGCCGCATCGGCAAACCGCGTGAGCGCCGCCGTCACCTGTTCCACGCCCCACACCCCGCCGATATCGGCGAGCGCGATGGCAAGTGCGGCATGCCGTTTCGCGCGGCGCAAAATCGCCATGGCGGACGCAATGTCGGGCGCATCGGCTGCGGCGAGCGTTTCGGCTTCGATCCGGCGAAGTTCGATTTCCGGGTCGCTGTCCAGAACAGCGCGGAGAAAATCTCTATCCCTCAGCGCGAGCCGCGCGAGATAAGGCGAATTGCCGAACGTGCCTTCGAGCAGTTCCCGCAAGACTCCATCCGGCGCGAAACCGCCCTCGCCCGCCGCGAGATCCTCCAGCGTGCGCCTGGCACGCGCCGGATCGAACGGTTTGGGAAATGGGCCTGGAGATTGACGAAACGAGGTTGCGGACATGCCGTCACTATATCAGCAACCGGCCGAAGACCTCAGTTGCGAAGACGGCTTGAAGCGCAAGCTTTTGGATGCCTTGATCTTCATCGGCTCGCCGGTCTGCGGATTGCGGCCCATGCGCGCACCGCGCTTGGTGACGCGGAAAGTGCCGAACGTGCCGATCTGGAATTTGCCGCCGTTCTTGCAGGCCTTGAGGCCTTCCTCGATGGTGCCGAAGACCAACTCGATGGCCCGTTTGGCCTCGGCCTTGGTGACCTTGCCCTCACGGGCCACGGCTTCGACAAAATCGGCTTTGCTCAACGCTCCCACTCCCCACTCGGCGACTCTGTGAAGAGTAACCCACGGGAAGGGTCGCGCCACCGGAAAATTACGCGCGCGAATCGCGAATCATTCCGCGGGCGCGGCGCGCGGACGGCGAAGAGGAAACCGCAATGTCGCGCGCAAGCCCGGCTTGTTGTCATCCAACGTAAACACCGCGTCGTGCAGCCGCGCGACAGCGGCGACAAGCGAAAGCCCCAGTCCCGTGCCGGGAGAATTGCGACTAGCTTCAAGGCGCACAAACCGTTCCATCACCCGCGAACGGTCTTCGGGCGGAATGCCGGCGCCGGTATCGGCAACGCACAACTCGACGCCACCGGGCGTCTCGTTCGCGGCCAACGTCACCTCGCCGCCTTCGGGGGTGTATTTGATCGCGTTGTCGACGAGGTTCGCCAAAGCCTGCGAAACAAGGCTTTTGTTGCCCTCGATGGGCGCGGGCCCGCCGGGTTTGACGGCCAGCTTGATGCCCTTTTCTTCGGCGAGCGGGGCGTAGAGTTCGGCGACACCTTCGACCACGGGTGCAAGCATCATCGGTTCCATCGCTTCGCGCGCGGCGCCGGCCTCCGCTTCGGCGATCAACAGCAGCGCGTTGAACGTCGCGATCAGATGATCGGTTTCCTCGATCGCGCCCTGCATTTGTTCCGCGTTGTCGCCTTCGGAATGGGCAAGCGCCGATTCCAGCCGGTTGCGCAGGCGATTGAGCGGAGAACGCAGATCGTGCGCCACCGAATCGGTTACCTCGCGCATGCCCTTCATCAGCCGCTCGTTGCGGTCGAGCATGCGGTTGAGATTGCTGGCAAGCACGTCGAACTCGTCGTTCGAGCGGGTGGTCGGCACGCGCCGCGAAAGATCGCCCTGGATGATGTCCTCGCTGGTGCGATTGATGGAGTCGAGACGGCTCAACATGTTGCGGCTGACGAACCCGCCCCCGATGAAGCCGAGCAGCACCATCAGCGCCACCGTCCAAGGCAAGGTGGTGGTGAACAGCCGCACGGTCTCATAGCGTTCGTGCACATCGCGCGCGACGAGGAGCTGGAACCCGCCGGTCAGGGCGAAGGCGCGTCCTCTCGCCCGCCTGCGTTCGGTTTCCGAGCCATAGCGGCGTTCGTAATCGAATTCGATGAAGTGGCCGGAATGCGACTGCACCTGCGGCCAGCCATCGAGATTGCCCGCAAGCGGCCGATGCACCGCATCGGTGAGCAGGTAAAGCCCGTGATCGCCATGGATGGAACGGCTGATGATGACGTCGACGAGGCCGCGCAGGCCCAGCCGTTGGTACTGCTCCGAAAGCCCGGTGATTTCGGCTTCGATGGTCTGATCCGTCTGCGCGTCCAGCGCCCGGCGCGTGTTCCAGTAGCTGAAAGCGATCAGTGCCACCGCCGAAACGGCGAACAGCACCAGATAGATCAGCAGAATCCGAAAAGCCTGGGAGCGGAGAAGTCTCGGAATGCGAAAGCTAGTTGCGCGCACGGATCATATAGCCCGCCCCGCGGATCGTATGCAGGAGAGGCGTCTCGAAACCCTTGTCGATCTTGGCACGGAGACGTGAAATATGCACGTCGATGACATTTGTCTGGGGGTCGAAATGATACTCCCAGACGCTTTCGAGCAGCATGGTGCGGGTCACCACCTGGCCTGCGTGGCGCATCAGATATTCGAGAAGCCGGAATTCGCGCGGCTGCAGGTCGATGGGGGTCACACCGCGATTGGCCGCGCGGGTCAGAAGATCGAGTTCGAGATCGCCAACCTGAAGCCGGGTTTTCACCGTCGCGGGGCTGCGGCGGCGCATCAGCGCGTCGATGCGGGCCAGGAGTTCGACGAAGGCATAGGGCTTGGTAAGATAGTCGTCACCACCGGATTTGAGGCCCTTCACGCGGTCGTCGACTTCGGACAATGCGCTGAGGAACAGCACGGGCGTCGAGTTGCCGTGTTCGCGCATCTCCTCAACCAGCTTGAGGCCGTCGAGCTTCGGCAACATGCGATCCACAACGGCAACGTCATAGGGCCGAGAAAGAGCAAGCGTCAGTCCCGTGTCGCCATCGGCAGCGTCGTCCACCACATGGCCCGACTCTTTCAGGCCATTGACGAGATAACGCTGCGCTTCGAGGTCGTCTTCAACGACGAGTATCCGCATGAAATCTCCTGTTCAAAAAATTAGTCCGCGCCGGCGGCAACGGGGGGGATGGGGCCGCCACCGGCGCGGGGGCCGAGCGGCACAAGTGCCGCCCGATACGCCAAACTCACGTCTCTCCAATATCGACCGCGATAAAACGTTCACCGCCGCCACGTGTTACCAGAAGCAATACACTCTTGCGGCCTGCCGCATGGGCGTCGGCGACGCGGCCCTGCACATCCTGCGGCGAATGTACCGGCTTGTTGCCGATGGAGCGCAGGATGTCACCCGGCCTCAATCCTTTATCCGCCGCGTCGCTGTTGGGGTCGACGTCCGTAACGAGCACACCATTGACGCTGTCGTCGAGATTGAATTGGCGGCGCACGTCAGGCGTCAGCGACGAAAGGCCAAGGCCCATCGCTTTGGTCTTGCTTTCGGCCTGGTCGTTGCCTCCGCTGCCCTTCTGGTTCGACGCAACCTGCTGATCCTTGCGCAGCGTGATGTCGGCGGTGATGTCCTTGCGGCTGCCGTCACGCATGATGGTGAAGGTGGCCTTGGAGCCAGCCAACAACGCGGCAACGCGGCGCGAAAGATCGCGCGAATCCTGAACCGCCTTGCCGTTGACGGCGATCACCACATCGCCCTGCTGCATACCGGCTTTCGCCGCGGGGCCGCTGGGAACGACTTCGGCGATGATGGCGCCCGTCATGTCCTTCGAACCGAGGCTTGCCGCCATCTCGGGCGTGATCGACTGGATCTGTACGCCCAGCCAGCCACGGCTGACATGGCCGTGCGCCTTCAGCTGGGCCACCACGTCATGGATGGTCGAAGCGGGAATTGCGAAACCAATGCCCACGCTGCCGCCGGTCGGCGAATAGATCATCGAATTCATGCCGATAACCTGTCCGCGCAGATCGAACGTCGGGCCGCCGGAATTGCCGCGATTGATCGGCGCATCGATCTGGATGAAATCGGTATAGGGACCGTTGCCCACGTCGCGGCCGATGGAAGAGACGATGCCAGCCGTGACGGAGTTGGAAAGTCCGAAGGGATTGCCGACAGCGACGACCCAATCGCCCACGCGAAGCTGGCGATCATCGCCAAACTCTACGGTGGGAAGCGCCTTGTCGCTTTTCACCTTGATGAGCGCAACATCGGTTGCCGCGTCGGTGCCGATCAGCTTGGCTTCGAAAGTGCGGCCATCGGGAAGCTTCACGGAGATCTTGGAGGAATGATCGACGACATGGTTGTTGGTGACGATGTAACCCGATTTGTCGATGATGAAGCCGGAGCCGACGCCGATGGATTTCTGCGGCACCGCGTTCTGTCCGCCGAAATTGCGGAAGAACTGGCGGAAGGGCTCGGGTATGTTGTCGGGCATCTGGCCCATTGCCGCCACAGGCTCGGGCTTCGATTCGACAGTGACGCTGACGACAGCGGGGCTCACGCGCTCCACAAGATCGGCGAAGCTGAATGGCGCGCCGTTCTCCAGCATACGCGGCGGTTGGATGCGTTGCTTGGCTGGCGTGTTGGCCGCAAAGGCTTCGGTCGTGTGCGGAACAGGCGGGGCAGCCTGATGATCGGGGGCAAGCGCAAACGCACCCAAGCCCACAACGACGATAACAGCCGCAGAAGCCGCGGCGAGCAAGCGCGAATGGCGCTTGTGCTTGTTCGCGGTGGGCTGGTTGTTGTCCATGAATGTCGACTCCTTGATACGTGAATGGGACCATGACCCCACTGGCCCCTTGTCCTGAGGCAAGCGTGTACAGGGCTATTATTGCCCATTTCTATCTTATATATTACCAATAAGTAATGTTATGATAACCGAGGAAAATCAGAGGCTTCGTGCCCTTCGCCGGGCCCGCATCACCGCAGTTGCCGCTACCCCGGCGCCGATCAGAAGGACCGCAGCCGGGCCAAACCAGAGAAGCACGGTGTTCGGTTCCAGGGGCGGCTTCATCAAAACAAAGTCGCCGTAGCGGCTGACCAAATAATCTTTGATCTGGCTGTCGCTATCGCCTGCCGCAATACGCTCGCGGATCAGTTTGCGAATATCGGCGGCAATGGGTGCGTTCGATTCGTCGACGGACTCGCCCTGGCAAACCACGCAGCGCAATTCCTTCTGCAGAGCGCGTGCACGGGTTTCCATCGCGGGATTGGAAAGCGCGCCGGGCGCAGGCGCAGCCTGTGCTGCACCGGAAAGGAGAAGAAACACGAGGACGATAAGCCTCATTCGGCAGGCACCGCATCGATAGCGTTCCGCACGCTTCGGGCACGAACGCGGCCCCACAAACTCGCGCAGCCGCCCATCGCCATTATAGCTCCGCCGAACCAGATGAAAGGCGCAAGCGGATTGTAATAGGCGCGCACGATGAAGCGCCCTTTGCCGCGTTCATCACCAAGAGCGAGGTAGAGATCGGACACACCGGTCGTGCGGATTGCGGTTTCGGCGGTTTCCTGTTGTTCGGTGGGGTAGACGCGCTTGGCCGGCGTTAGCGTGGCGATGGTGCGATCGCCATCACCGACGTGAATATCGGCGCGAATGGCGGCATAGTTCGGGCCATCGGCGCGTTCCACGCGGCCCATTGTCAAAGTGTAAGGCCCAACCCGGGCCGTTTCACCGGGACCGAGCAGCGAAAGCGTTTCGGCCCGCCAAAGCGTGGTGCCGGCAACACCCATCAGCGTCACACCCAATCCCGCGTGGGCAAGGGCGACCGCAAACCCAGCGGCGGTCCTGACCGGACGCCGAACGAAATCGAGAAGGCTCGCGGCAATGACCCATGCCGCAAGGGCGAACAATCCAATGGCGGCAAGGAGATGAGATTTGACGACGAAGCATACGCCCACCGCAACAATCGCCGCGATACCCAGCGCGGGAAACAGCGAGCGTAGCGCTTCTCGGAACGCGGCCTTGCGCCACATCAGTCGTGGACCGAAGGGAAGCGCGATCAGAAGCGCGACAAAAATGGGAACAAATGTGATCGCAAAAAATGGCGGGCCAACGGAAATCTTGGTGCCGGTGAAAGCATCGAGAAACAACGGGTAGAGAGTGCCCAGAAACACAGTGGCAACAGCGCCGACCAGCAAAACATTGTTGATGAGCAGTGCCGTTTCACGACTGACGGGTTCAAAGGCCGAACCTGTTTCGAGCGACGGCGCCCGCCATGCAAACAATGCAAGTGCGCCGCCGATAGCGAGCACAAGCATAATGAGAATGAACGTGCCGCGTTCGGGATCGTTGGCGAAAGCGTGAACCGATGTCAGTACCCCGGAGCGCACCAGGAAAGTGCCGATCAGACTGAGGGAAAACGCGGCGATGGAGAGAAGCAACGTCCAGGTGCGAAAGGCTCCGGTGCGTTCGGTGGCCAGTGCCGAATGCAACAACGCGGTCGCGACAAGCCAGGGCATAAGGGATGCGTTTTCGACCGGATCCCAGAACCAGAAGCCACCCCATCCGAGTTCGTAATAGGCCCACCAGCTTCCCAGCGTGATGCCGACAGTAAGTGCAATCCATGCTGCGAGCATGAAGGGCCGCGCAGCGCGCGCCCAGGACGCGTCCACTTCACGCGTGATGAGCGCTGCAGCGGCATAGGCGAAAGATGCCGAAAGACCGACATAGCCGATGTAAAGCGTGGGCGGATGGACCGCGAGGCCTAGGTCCTGCAACAGGGGATTGAGGCCCGCGCCGTCAAATGGCGGGGGGTCGATGCGAAGGAATGGGTTGGACGTGAAAAGAATGAAGACGAGAAATGCGACCGCAAGGAGTCCCTGAACGCCGAGCGCTGCGGAGGTGAGCCGTTCGCTTCCGCGTTGGGCGAAAGCGATGGCGGCGGTATAAAGCGCAAGCACCAATACCCAAAGCAGCATCGATCCTTCGTGGTTTCCCCACACACCGGTGATCTTGTAGAGCATCGGCTTGGCGAGGCTCGAATTGTTGGCGATGTTGAGGACGCTGAAATCCGAAACGATCGCCGCATAAACAAGCGTACCGAAGGCGAGCACGATGAAAACCAGCATTCCCCCCGCCGCGCTCGATGCGATGCGGCGCGAAATGCCGGCTGTCACCCGGGCGCCCGCAATACCGCTCACTGCCATGACAGAGGCGAGCGCGAGCGCGAGCGTTAATGCCAGTTGGCCGATTTCGGCGGTCATGTGCCGCCTTCCTTCCAGCGGCCGGAACGCTTCAAGGCGTCGACAACTTCGGGTGGCATGTAGCGTTCGTCGTGTTTGGCGAGAATCTGAGTGGCATCGAACGTCCCACTTGCATCGAGCGCTCCCATGGCAACGACGCCCTGGCCTTCTCGAAACAACGCCGGAAGCACGCCCTGATATCTCACCGGCACGTTCGCCCTGCCGTCGGTGACGGTGAAAGCTATATCGGCGCCATTGCCGTGTTGGAGGCTGCCTGCCGCAACGAGACCGCCGATCCGAAAAGCCGTTCCGGGATGGATATGCTTCGCGGCGACGTCGCTCGGGCTGTAGAAATAGAGTACGTTGTCTTTCAAGGCGGCAATGACCAGCGCTGCGCCGCCCGCGCCTGCGATCAGCACGGCGAGGACGAAATAGAGACGGCGTTTTTTGCGGGCGTTCATGGCGATGGAATA
>CAZTCU010000115.1:0-7933 GCA_964612235.1 uncultured Rhizobium sp. | reverse complement strand
GCGGCTTCGAGGACTTGCGCGTAGACATCCTGGCGGAGATCTTCGATCTCGGCCTTGTTGCGCCAGTTCTGATGCAGGAAATGCATCAACATCGCCTCCAGCGGCAGCACCTCGCGGACGAACCATTGCTTCACGTCAGAGGCAGCCATCGCCGCACCCGCGTTTGCCGGTTTGCCCGAACGGTTGAATTCGAATGTCTCGCCCATCCCCCGCCAGCACCTTGCCCTAGGGGTTGAAGTTTCCGACTTGCCTATAAGACGGGGCAAGCGCGCGCTCGTGTGGGCGCGGGGTCAAAAATTTTTGGCGACATTTTATTGCAAGATAAAAGGCGCGCGGGGGTTGGCCGCGCGCCTTTGGAGGAAGAGTTTACGTCCTAGTGGTGACGCCAGTGGTGGTGATAGCCGCCGCCGAAACCGAAGCCGAACGAGATGCCCGGTGCGTAATACGGGCCATAGGGCGGGGGGTAATAGTAGTACGGCGGATAATAGGGATAGCCGTAGCCGGGGGGCGGTGGAGGCGGCGCATCCGTATAGCGGTAGCGTGACGGACGCGGCGCGTCGTCGTCATAATCGTCGCCGTATCCATCGTTGTCAGCGTCGCCAGACCCGTCGCGCGCAGCCATGCAATCGTAATAGGCCGCGGCGTAGTGCCGTTCGACGGCATCGGATGCGCGGCGCGCGTTGTCGGAGCCGACGACGGTTCCGCCGAGCAAGCCTGCGCCCGCGCCGATAGCGGCACCCGTGGCAGCGGTGCCGGTTGCGGCGCCGATGATCGCGCCGGCTGCCGCACCGAGTGCGGTGCCGCCGATCATGCTTCTGGCCTGTTCATCGCGCGCGGCCCGGCGGGGCGAAACATAACCGGTGCGGGCTGCGGCATCGCGGCGACAGAAAAGATCGTCACGGCGATATTGATCGTCGTCGGCTTGCGAATCCGGCGGCGGCGGAGAATCGGCATCCATTTCAGAAGGCGAATCGGGCGGTGGACCAGCCGGCGTTTCCGCCATCGCCACCCCGCTCGACAACAACAGGCCGAACGCGACCAAACTGAATTTCCGCAACATGATACGCTCCACTAACGCTGAGCCCCTCGGCACACATTATCTATAGGGGAGGCGGGTGGATTCAATGGGGAGGCGGAGGAACTTTAGGGGGCCAGTTGGCGGGAATCCTCTGTTCCTTGCGACCAGGAGAAGACGATTTTCGGTTCCGGCCGGACCAGCTTCTTGTCCTGGCCCTTGTAATCGAAACTCGCCAGGAGATCGCGCAGGAATTCCAGCCGCGCGATCTTCTTGACGTCGGCCTTCACCACCGACCATGGCGCCATCGCGTGGCTGGTGCGGTCCAGCATCTCATCGCGGGCCTTGCTGTAATCGTCCCATTTCTTTTGGGCGGCGGCGTCTATCGGCGAAATTTTCCAGTTCTTGAGCGGATCCTTTGCGCGGTCGGCCAGGCGCTTCTTCTGCTCTTTCTTGGAAATATCCAGATAATATTTGCGCAGGTGAATGCCGTCGCGCACCAGCATCTCCTCGAAGGGACCGACCGAATCGTAGAACTGCTCGATTTGAGCGGCCGTGGCGAAACCCATCACCTGTTCCACGCCGGCGCGATTGTACCAGGAGCGGTTGAACACCACGAACTCGCCACCGGCAGGCAGATACGGCACGAAGCGCTGGAAATACCATTCGCTGTCTTCGCGGTCGGAAGGTTTGCCGGGCGCGTGCACGCGGGTTTCGCGCGGACTCATATGGGCGGTGAGGCGCTTGATCGTGCCGTCTTTCCCCGCGCCGTCGCGGCCCTCGACGATAACGAGAACGCGCTCGCTTTTGGCGATCAGCTGGCGCTGAAGCTTTACCAATTCGATCTGCAATTCGTAGAGCGCTTCCTTGTAGTCGCCGTCGCCATTGTCGTCATCATCGTCGTGGTGATGCTTGTGCTTGGCCATGACGTCCTCCGCTGGGACGGCAAGCATAGCAAAGGGCGGCAGGGATTAAAGCGGCGTCCAGGCCAATACGGCGGAACCATCGGCTTCGCGCACACGAAGGGCACGGATGGCGAAAACACGGGCGAGCGTTTCGTCGTCCAGCGCCTGTTCCGGCGTTCCCTGCGCCGCAACAGTTCCTTTTTCCAGCACCACCACTTCGTCGCAATAGCGCGAGGCGAGCGCGAGATCGTGCAGGGTGACGAGAACGGCGGTGCCTCTGCGGGCATCGTCTTTGAGGAGGCGCATGAGGCTTAGCTGATGGGCGGGATCGAGATGGGCGGCGGGTTCGTCGGCCATCAGGATCGGCGCGTTGGTGGCGAGCGCGCGGGCGAGCAACACGCGGGCGCGTTCGCCCGCGGAGAGTTCGTTGATCGCGCGGTCGGCGAATTCGCGCGCTTCGCATCGGTCGAGCGCATCGGCGACGGCGATGTCGTCGGTTTCCGTTGGGGGCGCGAAGGGTTTGCGATGCGGCAGGCGGCCGAGCGCGACGAGCCGTTTGGCGGTGATCGGCCAATGGGCGTCCGCGCCTTGCGGAAGGTAGGCGATGCTTCGCGCCAGGCCTTCGCGCGACCAGGTTTTGAGATCGTTGTCGAGAACGCGGATGCTGCCCTGGGCCGGCAGTAGGCCGAGGGCTGCGCGGAACAACGTCGTCTTGCCAGCGCCGTTCGGGCCGACGATGGCGGTGACTGCGCCGCTCTTGAAATTCGCGGTGACGCCCGCGAGCACGCGGCGCGCGCCATAGGATGTCGACACATTGTCGAAGGAAAGCGCGCTCATGCGTCTCTCCGAAGGCGCAGGATCAGCCAGAGGAAGAACGGCGCGCCGAGAAGGGCAGTGAAGACGCCGAGGCGCAACTGTTCGGACGGATCGGCGAAGCGCACCACGATGTCGGCAAGTGCAATTAATGCCGCGCCGCCGAGTGCAGAAGGGAAAATGAGGCGCGCCGGTTCGTAGCCGTAAAACGGGCGCAACAGATGCGGAACGACGAGACCAACGAAACTCACGGCACCGGCGGCGGCGGTGGCCGCACCCGTTGCGAGCGCCACGCCGAACACGACGCGGCGGCGCACGCTTCCCACATCGACGCCGAGACTGTGGGCCGTTTCTTCGCCCAAAGTCAGCGCATCGAGGCCGCGCGCGGCGCTGACAAGAAGCGCGATGCCGACGAGTGTGAGCGGGACGGCGAAGACGAGATCGGATAGCGTGCGGTCTTTCAACGATCCCATCATCCATAACACCATTTCGCTCATCGCGTAGGGATTGGGCGCGAGCGACAGCGCAAGTGCTGTGAGCGCGGTGGCGAGGCTTGCGATGGCGACGCCTGCGAGGACCAGCGCCATCACGCCCGCGCCCGCGCGCGACAGGAAATAAAGAATGCTTGCAGAGACAAGCGCACCTGCCACCGCGCAAGCGGGTAGAGCGGCGGCGCTGATCGTGGCGAGACCGAAATAGAGCGCAATGACCGCGCCCAATCCGGCGGAAGACGTGACACCGGTGACGCCGGGTTCGGCGAGCGGATTGCGGAAGAGTCCCTGCAAGGCCGCGCCGCTCGCGCCCAGTGCCGCGCCGACGAACAATGCGAGGGCCGCGCGCGGCAGGCGGATTTCGCGCGCGATAACGCCCGCAGCGCCATGACCGTTGAACAACCCGGCAATGAGATCGGAAGGCGTGACGTCGGCGGGGCCGAGGAAGAACGAGAGCGCCGAAAGGCCGAGCGCCAGAACCAGCAGCGCGAAGGTGATGCGCGCGGAAGACTCTCCGCCGCGCGCGAACCCGATTCGCCTGTCCTTTAATGCCGCCACGCCGTGCATCGCCGCCTCTTCTCGCCGGCGCGCGCGTGGCTTTCGCCTCGCGATCCATCTGGCCGCCCGCCAGGGGGAAGGTCGACGCGCGACGGCAGGTTTCCTGGCTCGCGGCTTCTATCGCGAAGCCTCCGCCTTCCCGGTTGCCCAGTGGCATGTGGAGGTTCGCTCGCCGCTCACAGTTGCGGGGGCAGCCGCGGAATATCCGCGTTCCCTTGACCGTCGCGTTGGGGAAACTCTTAGAGCAGGAGTCTTCCACGTTCAATTAATTACCTGTCATCCCGGCCAAGCGGCGAATGCCGCGTAGAGCCGGGACCCATAGCGCCGCTTCTCGATGGGTCCCGGCTCTCGCTACGCTCGGCCGGGATGACAATCGGGTGAAGTTTCAAAAAGACTTCCCATCTGCCGTTTGTGCAGTCAGCCGCGCCTTTCGGCCCAGTTCCGCCAATGGTTCCGCCACTTGTGCCGACCAGGGGCCGGGACAAAGGAGCGGGGTCAGCGACACCCACTTAATAAGTGTGTGGCCGGAGAGCGCCCGCAGTGCCGGATGGCGCAAGACGAGATCGGCGCGGGAACGCGCTGCTTCGCCATTGAGCAAAAGCAGGTCCGGGTGGGCGGCGATCACCGCTTCCACCGAGATTGCGCCGGTGCGGCCGACCTTGAAATCGGGCGCCATGTTCCGAAGCCCGGCGGCTTGCAGAATTTCCTCGGTCACGCCGCCGACGGTCGCGTAGCCGTTGGGCTCGTATATGAGTGTGCGCACGGGCGGATGGGCTGCGTGGGCCTTGGCGTGCGCCAGATCGGCATCCATCCGTTTCAACATTTCCGCCGCACGATCCCTCGCGCCGAGTTTTTCGCCGAGCATCGTGGTGATCCTGCGGATATCGGCGATGGAATTGGCCCACGGCACATCGAGGATCGGCGTGCCGATTTCCTTCAGATGCGCGTGCAGGCGCGGGTTCGTGCCTTCATATATCACGACGAGATCGGGTTTCAGGTTCAGTACCGTCTCGGTATCCGGGCGGATCAGGGTCATGCCTTTCACCCGATCGCGGATGGTGGAGACGACCGGATGCGTGTCGGCGGCGAGAAACGAGAGCGCCGCAATGTTGTCGTGCGGCACCATGCGGAAGACATATTCGTCGGTGCAGAGAAATGTCGAAACCACGCGCGGCGGCGCAGCAAAACTGCGCGGCGCGAACGCGAATGTGATCGCGACGAGGCCTACAACCCAGCTATGCTTTGCACGCATATTGACCCAATAGTTTCGCAAGCCCCATCTCATGCGGGCTTTCCCGGGAGAAATCCATGCGCCGTTTGCTCGTCCTTGCCGCCGTCGCCGCCCTTTATGCCCTGCCCGCAACCGCTGCGCCAACCGCGACCGAAATACTGGCCGCCAACAAGGCTGCGACAGGTGGCAGCGCGTTGGAGAACAAGGCGACGGTGAAAACCAGTTACGACTATTCCGGCCAGGGCATGACCGGCAAAACCCATTCGCTCAGCGATATTGCGACCGGCCATTTCGCCGACGATTTCACCATCGGGCCGATGAGCGGCGCCAATGGTTTCGACGGCAAGGACGGATGGGCGAAAGACCCTTCCGGCGCCGTGACGGTGCAGGCGGGCGGCGACCAGCGCAAGCTCGCGGTGAACGAAGCCTACCGACGGTCCAATGCCTGGTGGCAGCCGGATTTCGGCGGCGCAGAGATCGCTTATGAAGGCACCAAGACGGATGCAGGCAACACTTACGATGTACTGAAAGTCACGCCCAAGGAAGGCAAGGATTTTCAGGCATGGTTCGATACCAAGACGCATCTGTTGATGCGCACGGTCGAAGTTCAGAGCGGGAACACCATCACCGTCACCCTTTCCGATTACAAATCGTTCGATGGCGTGATGCTGCCGGTGAAAGGCACCATCGATGACGGCAACGGCGCGAAATACATCCAGCACGTCACGCTGACCGAAACGAAGTTCCTGCCGAAGGAAGACAACGCCGCCTATTCGCCGCCGAAGGTGGATCTCAACGATTTCCATATCGCGGGCGGCGCGAAGGAAGCGACCTTTCCGATCGAGATCGTCAACAATCACATATTCGGCAAGGTGATGGCGAACGGCAAAGGCCCCTACACTTTCATCTTCGATACCGGCGGGCACAATCTCATCACGCCGAAAACCGCCAAGAAACTGAACCTCAAGATGGTAGGCACCATGCCGGGCCAGGGCGTGGGCAACAAGGTGGAAGATATCGGCATCACCAAGCTCGATACGGTGGAGATCGCGGGCAAGGTCACGCTCGACAAGCAGACCTTCTTCGTTCTCGATTTCGCGGGCGACGACGACACCGAAGGCTTTCCGATGGAAGGCATGATCGGCTTCGAAGGATTCCGCCGCTTTGTAACCCAGATCGACTATTCGGCGGGCAAGATGACGTTGATGCTGCCCAGCGCATTCGATCCCAAACATGCGGGCACGCCGATTCCGTTCGAGATGAACGGACAAATCCCGCAGGTCAAAGGTTCGTTCGAAGGCATTGCCGGTCTGTTCGATATCGACACCGGCGCGCGCGACGAGATCACTCTCACCGGACCGTTCGCGAAGAAGGAAGGCTTGCGCGAGAAACATCCCAAGGGCGTGGAAGCGGTGGACGGCTGGGGCGTTGGCGGACCTGCGCGCGGATATGTGACGCGCGGGGGCGAGTTGATGCTGGGCGATGTGAAAATTCCGACCACGGTCGCTTCGTTCTCGCTGCAGGAGAAGGGTTCGTTCTCCGATGCGTCTTATGCGGCCAATGTCGGTGGCGGGATTCTGAAGCGCTTCATCGTCACCTTCGATTACGAACACCGGATCATGTACCTGAAGCCTGCCACCGGTCCCCTGACCGACATCGGCACCTTCGACCGTTCCGGCATGTGGGTGAACGGTGTCAAAGGCAGTGGCTACAAGATCATGGACGTGACCAAGGGCGGTGCTGCGGAGGCGGCCGGCCTGAAGGTGGGCGAGATCATCACCAGCGTCGACGGCAAGCCTGCCAAGGGACCGATTTATGCGGTTCGCAAGGCGTGGCGGAACGAGCCGGCGGGCACCGTGGTCGAACTGGGTGTCGGTACCGGCAAGGAGGCGCGCAAGGTGAAGCTGGTTTTGAAGGACCAGATTTAAGGGGTCTCCCTCACCTCCCCCTACGCGGGGAGGTCGACGCGCGTAGCGCGGCGGGTGGGGGGAAGCCTCAACGGATTCGGTGCGTGAAGCCCCACCCGTCGTCGTGCCGATGCACGACGCCGACCTCCCCGCGTAGGGGGAGGTAAGTGGAATTTTCTGTCGTTTCTCCCGCAATCTCTGCTTAACCCCACCCATGGACCGTTTGCCGCCCCGTCTTGCAAAAACGAGCAAATTGTGTAATTGACATTTATGTCAGGGAGGCCCCGGTTGGACGGGCCGCGCCAATTGCGCGGGCCGCACACCTCTTCCCGAACGCCATTCTCGCCAAGAAGGAAGAGCCATGCCGGTTTATCGCGCCCCAGTCGACGACATGAAGTTCATCATCAACGAACTTCTCGAACTGGAGACACTGAAAGACGTTCCGCAATTCGACGAGCTGACGCCCGACGTGGTGGACGACGTCCTCAACAACGCGGCGAAGTTCGCGGAAGAAGTGTTGCAGCCGCTCAACCAGTCCGGCGACGAGGAAGGCTGTCACTATGAGAACGGCGTCGTGCGCACGCCGAAGGGTTTCAAGGAAGCCTACAAGAAATATTGCGAAGCGGGTTGGGGCGGTCTGGCCGCGCCGGTGCCGTTCGGCGGTTCGGGACTTCCGATCCTCATCACCATGGCGGTCGCCGAAATGGGGCTTTCGGCCAACCAGTCGTTCGCGATGTATCCGGGCCTGACCTCGGCCGCGTATGCCGCGCTGATGATGACGGGCGCGGACTGGATGCGCGAACACATCCTGCCCAAGATGGTGTCTGGCGAATGGGCGGGCACGATGTGCCTGACCGAACCCGGCTGCGGCACCGATTTGCGCCTGATGAAGACGCGCGCGGTCGAACAGCCCGACGGCACCTACAAGCTGACCGGCACGAAGATCTTCATCTCCGGCGGCGAACAGGACCTGACCGACAACATCGTTCACATGGTGATCGCGAAGATCGAGG
>CAZTCU010000114.1:0-7945 GCA_964612235.1 uncultured Rhizobium sp. | reverse complement strand
TGCTGGAGGAAATCGGCTCAGTCGACCGCATTCCCGAATTCATCAAGCGCGCGAAAGATCCGAGCGATAATTTCCGCCTGATGGGCTTCGGTCACCGCGTTTACAAGAATTACGATCCGCGCGCCAAGGCGATGCAGATTCAGGCGCACAATGTTCTTGAGGAAGTGGGCCACCAGAACGATCCGCTTCTGAAAGTGGCGATGGAGCTGGAACGGATCGCGTTGCAGGACGATTATTTCGTCTCGAAGAAACTTTATCCGAACATCGATTTCTATTCGGGCATCACGCTGCGCGCGCTAGGCTTCCCGGCCAGCATGTTCACGGCGTTGTTCGCGCTGGCGCGCACCGTCGGCTGGATCGCCCAGTGGAAGGAAATGCTGGAAGACCCGCACCAGAAGATCGGGCGTCCGCGCCAGATCTACACCGGACCGACGGAACGCGCTTACGTCGATCTGGCGAAACGCTGAGTTTCGATAAAATCGAGGATAGCGCGCGCGGCGCGCAGTGAGGGGGCTTCGCCGCCCTCACCCAGCTTGTGCGCCGCTTCTTCCAGATCGGTAAACTGCCGGTTGGCTGCATCCGCATTCGTGAGAAGCGGAATGACGGCGTTGGCGAGATTTTCCGCCGATGCGCGCGATTGCAGGAATTCCGGCACGGCCTCGCGTTCCAGAAGCAGATTGACCAGCGTGAAATAAGGCAGCCGGAACATCCAACTGCCCAACGCATAGGTTATGGCGCCCACACGATAAGCGGAAACGAAAGGCGTGCGGGAAAGCGCAAGCTCTGTCGTGACCGTGCCCGATGCCGCAAGCGCAGCGTTTGCCGCGTCGAACGCGGCGAACTTATCATCTTCGCTTTCGATGACGTGGATGGGTGTCGGCCAGTTCTGCGCGGCCTCACGCACCCGCGCGGCGACGTGCGGTACTGTGGGAAGCAGCGTGACCAGCCCCGGCACACGCTCGGCGATCAGGCGCACGGCGTCGCGGAACACCGGCAGGAGGAACCGGATTTCGTTGGTCCGGCTGCCCGGCAGCACGGCGAGAACGGGAGTGTCGTTTGCGATGCCCAGGCGCGCGCGCAAGGCTGCGCCGCCTTTCACGCGCGCGGTTCGCTCAATGACCGGATGGCCAACGAAGACGGATTTGAGACCATACTTTTCGAAGAATGGCGTTTCGAAGGGCAGCAACGCCAGCACGAGATCGAAATAGCTCGCCATGGTGCGCGCGCGATAGGCCCGCATCGCCCAGACCTGCGGCGCGACGTAGTTGATGGTGCGGATCGAGGGATCGGCGCGCTTTAGAGAACGGGCGATCCGATGAGTGAAGTCGGGGCTGTCGATCAGAATGACGGCCTCAGGACGGGTTTGGAGCGCGAAGTCGCGGGCTTGGCGCACGCGCGCCAATATCCTTGGAATTTTGGGAACGACTTCACGCAATCCCATGACAGCGGTGTCGTCGAGCGGGTACAGCGATTTCAGCCCTTGTGCTTGCATTGCCAAGCCGCCGACGCCCGTAATCTTCACATTGTCTCCGGCGAGCGATCGCAGCGCGCCCATGAGTTGGCCACCAAGTTGATCGCCGGATGGCTCGCCACAGACAAGCATCAACGACACGGGTGTTGCGGGAAGGTTGGCGCCGCTCATGCTTTCGCCGACGGAACGCCGACGATGAAGAGGCCGGCGGCATCGGCTGCTCTGACGACATCTTCGCGGTCGACGATCAACGCGCCGTCCGCCTCGAGCGCGACGCCGGCAAGGCCCGCCGCCGCTGCGTTCGCGATAGTGCGAATGCCGATGACCGGGAGATCGGTTTTGCGATCCTGGATAGGTTTGGGCGCTTTCACGAGCGCACCCCGCCGCTTGTTCGGTGTACCCCGAAGACGTTCCGGCAACGCCGCGATGCGCTCCAGCATGGCGTCGGTGCCTTCGGCGGCCTCGACCGCGAGAACGAGGCCGTCGCACACCGCAGCGGCCTGCCCTATATCGAGTTCGCCCATTCGCGCGACGACCTGAAATCCTTTTTTTATGTCTTGCAAAGCTTCGGCGGATGGCCGGTTTCGACCGACGCTGCCTTCGCGAACCACCAGCGAAGGAGCCGCCTCGGCGATACCGAGAACGCGATGGCCTTCCTTTTCGAAGACGTCGACCACCGCACGCAGCAAAGCATCGTCGCCCCTCAAGGCGGCAGCGGCGATGCGTGGAGCGACCAACGCGCCTTTTGTATCGAGACGAAGGTCTGTGAAGCGCGGTCGGTCGACGCGACCTGCGAAGATGACATCCTGGCATTTGTGCGCAGAGAGAGAACGGAGCGCTTTTCCCATCTCGCCCAGCGAGACCTGTTCGCGCGGGAATTGCGCGGTCCAGTCGTTGGCATCGCCGGTCAGTGAAACGACGAAGACGTCGCGGCCGTCTTTGCGTGCGGATTCCGCGACCGCCCGTGGGAGATCGCCGCCGCCGGCGATGATACCGAGCGTGGTCATTCGTCTTCTTCCGCGCGGACGCGGTGGCGATGCGGGATCGCGATAGGGAGTTTGCGGTCGCGCAGGATGAACGAAACGATGTCGCTTATTTCGGTCACGTCGGGCCAGGTTTCGGCTGCGCGTTGTGCACGGTCGTAAAGGCTGCCGCCTTCGGTCAGAAAGATCAGTCTGTAGGCGGCGCGGATTTTATGGATCGTTTCGCGCGGAACGTTGCGGCGCTTCAGGCCGATGAGATTGAGGCCATCGAGCGCGGGGCCACGGTCGATGGCCATGCCGTATGGGATCACGTCCCGGGCGACGCCCGTGAGACCGCCGATGAAAGCGTATTTGCCGACGCGGCGAAATTGGGCGACCGGGGATGTCCCGCCGACGATCACGCCAACCCCAACCCCCACATGGCCGCCGAGTAGCACGCCATTGGCAAAAGTCACGTCGTTTCCGACATGGCAACCGTGGCCGATATGCGAGGTCGCCATGAAATATCCGCGGTCGCCGACGGTGGTAACGCCGCCACCCTTCTTGCTGCCGGTGTGCATGGTGACGGCTTCGCGGATGACGGTGTCGGTGCCGATCACGAGGCGCGCTTCCGGATAATGATGGTTGCGCACCTGGCCTTCGTCGCCGAGGACGGCGTGCGAATGGACGGTCGAGCGCGTGCCGAGTTCGACGCGGCCCTTCATCACCACATGCGAATGCAGTTTGACGCCATCACCCAGCACGGCCTGCGGGCCAACGATACAATACGGCCCGATCTCCACATCCGCGCCGAGCCGCGCGCCGTCTTCAACGATTGCTGTCGGATGGATTTTCATCGTTCGCCTGCGGTCCGTCGGCGATCATGGCGCTGTATTCGGCTTCGGCGCAAAGCGTGTCGCCTACATAGGCTTCGCCGGCAAAGCGCCAGACCATGCCGCGGTTGCGCAGCGCCTTGACCGGCATGCGCAGCATGTCGCCGGGGCGCACGGGCCTGCGGAAGCGCGCCTTCTCAATGGTCATGAAATAAACGAGGCGGCTGCCGGCAGTCAGCCCGAGCGTTTGCATGACCAAAGCGCCCGCCGTTTGTGCCATCGCTTCCACGATCAGCACGCCCGGCATCACGGCGAAGGATGGAAAATGGCCCTGGAAATGAGGTTCGTTGAACGATACGGCTTTCCAGCCGACCGCGCTTTGCGCGGGCACAATATCCGTCAGCTTCTCGACAAAGAGAAAGGGAGCACGATGCGGCAGCAGGCTTTTGATCTGCTCGACGTCGAGTTCCAGTTTGCCTGCTTCAGTCATCTTTCTTCTTCCGACGCTTTGCCAGCAGCGCAACCGCCCCCAACTGACGCATCCACTCCCGCGCGGGAACGGCGGGTGCACCGCCCCAATCCTGTCCGCCCGCATATTCACCGGGCGCTGCACCGGACCGCGCCGCGAAACGCGCACCGTCGCCGACACGTACGTGATCGGCGAAACCAACCTGCCCGCCCAGAACCACGAAATCGCCGAGCTCGCAACTTCCCGAGATGCCGACCTGACCCACGATCATGTCGTGCCGACCGAGGTGGTTGTTGTGCCCAATCTGCACCAGATTATCAATCTTGGTGCCTTCCCCGATCACGGTGTCGCCGAGCGCGCCACGATCTACCGTGGTGCAAGAGCCGATTTCAACGCGATCCTGAACGATGACGCGCCCCAGTTGCGGAATCTTTTTGTGACCCCGTTTGTCGGAGGCGAAGCCGAATCCGGGTTGGCCGATCTGGGCACCGGGAAGAATCAGCACGTCATCACCGATGTAAGAATGGGTGATGGTGACGTTGGCGCCGATTTCGCAACTGCGTCCGATGGCGACGCCTGGGCCGATCGCAGTGTTCGGTCCGATGCGGACGTTATCCCCGATCTCGGCATTCGCACCGATCACCACGCCGGGGCCAAGAACAACGCCTTGTCCCAACTGAGCGGCCGGATCGACTGCCGATGTTTGCTGCCACGCGACCTGCGAGTGATCGGGATAGAAGAGCGCGGCGATTTCGGCGAAGGCGTGTTGAACCGAACCAACCGGGACCAGTGTCGTGCCCTGCGGTGCCGCACGATTGGCATCTGCCTGCGAAACGAAAACGAAACCCGCTTTGGATTGCGCGAATTGTTTGGCGGCGCTTGCACCGGAGAGAAAAGTCATATGCTGCGGGCCAGCGCCTGTCAGGCTTGCCACGTCCGCAATAACGGTTTCGCCTTGCACACCGTCAGGCACGTTTACGCTGGCCCGCGCGCAAATTGCGGCCAGCGTGAACGGACCCTTGTTTTGGTAGAAGCGTGGGTCGGCCATCAATCCATCACGGCCGAGCGCCGCTTATCCCTGCTTCGCCGGCTTGGGCGGCGAAACGAGGTTCACCTTCACCGACGACATCTTCTGGTCGAGACGTTGGATTGCCGTCCGCGTGATGTCGATATCGCCCGTGCCCCACACGATCGCACCGCGATCGAGCAGCAGAGTGGCGCCGCGTTCCTGCATGATGCCCTGCACGATAGGGCCGAGCGCGGTTTCGATCTTCTGGCGCGCCTGAAGGACGCCGCCCTGGATCTGCTGCTGGCGCGTTTCGACTTTCGCCTGCAATGCGCGTTGACGGTTCTCGAAATCGGCAATCTTCTTGGCCTTCACGTCCGGCGCGAGGATCGCGAGTTGCTGCTGAAGCGCGGCGCCGTCCTTGCGAAGCTGTTCGCCCTGGCCCTTGAATTCCTTCTCGGCGGCCTGGGTGTAGCCGTTGACCTGCTTCACGATGTCCTGTCCGACCTTCGACAACCGCAGGATGGCTTCGCGGTTGATGACCAGGATCTTCGGAACCGGAGTGCCGGCGGCGGGCTTCTGCTGCGCGGCGGCGGGGGTCACGAACATCGAGGCGGCTATGGCAAAGGCCCCGGCGGCGACAGCCCCACGGGCAAAAAGCGTATTTGTTTTCATGGCGTTAGAGTCCTGTCCCAGCACTGAAGTGGATAATTTCCGTCCGGTCGTATTCTGTTTTGGCGATCGGTATGCCGAAGTCGATCTGGATCGGCCCGAAGGGCGATTTCCAGCCGACGCTAATTCCGGCGGAAGCGCGTAGCGCGAGATTGTCGGCAATGCAACTGTTGGCCGCCACCCCGCCGGGTTTGACGTGCCTGCAGATTTCCGCGGTCGGCGTGCTGGCATTCCGGTCGATCCGGCCCAGCGTACCGAAGTCGCTGAACAGTGAAGTGGAGATTCCGTAGTCTTCCGGCAGGAAGTTCGGGACCCGGATATTGATGGAGCCGATGGCATAGACGTTGCCGCCGATGGCGCCGCTGTTGCCGGGGATAGCCACGTCACGGGGGCCGATACCGGCGATCTGGAAGCCGCGGAAGGAGTCGCCGCCCTTGAAGAAGCGCTCGTTGATGCGGACGGTCTGACCGTCATAGGCGGCGATATAACCCGCGCTGCCCGTCAACGACCCAACCACGCCGTCGAAGAACAGACGGTGATAGACGCTCGCCGAGGTCTCCGCGCGCATGTATTTCAGCGTGCCGCCGAAGCCCGCGAAATCCTGGCTGAAGCTGAACGTGAGTCCCTTGGTCGGCTTCTGATAATCGTCGAGCGTGTTGTAGCTGAACGTATAGCCGATCAACGATGTCTGCGTGGTGCCGGCGGCATCGAGAATCTGTTGCGGGATGTTGGCGATGTTGTACGGCGTCACCTTGTCGATGCGGTAGCTGTAACGAAGCTGGACGCTGCCGAATTCCGAAGTCGGGAAGCCCAGGCGGAACGTCACGGCCGACGTATCGCCCTGATAGGCGGCCTGATCGAAATTCGTCAGGTATTTGATGAGATCGACGCCGGCTGCAAGCGGCTTGTCGAGGAAATACGGCTCGGTGTAGCTGATCTGGAACTGCTTGCTGATCGACGACAGCGCGGCGCTGAGGCGCAGGTATTGCGCGCGGCCGAACAGGTTGCGTTCCGTATAGCTGAATTCGCCGACGAACGAGCTTTGCGAGGAGTAACCGGCGCCAAGCGAAAGTTCGCCGGTCGATTGTTCGGTGACGGCGACGTTGAGCGATGTCTTGTCGGGCGCGGTGCCGGGCGCCGTCTTGATGTCGACATCCTTGAAGAAACCCAACGCACGGATGCGGGTGCGGGAACGGTCGAGCAGGACGCGATTGAAGGCATCGCCTTCGACAAGCCTCATTTCACGGCGAATGACCTTGTCCAGCGTGCGCGTGTTGCCGGTGATGTTGATACGCTCGACATAGACGCGCGGTCCCTGGTCGATCTTCAGGACGACGTTGATGGTGCGATGATCGCGGTCGCGGCGGATGCGCGGATGGACTTCGGCGAATGCATAACCCTTCGTGCCCGCGGCATTGGTCAGGGCGTCGATGGATTTCTGGATCAATTCGGCGTTGTAGGTGTCGCCGCTGTGGATCGGAATGCCCGCGCGCAGAACCTTGGTGTCGAGTTCCTTGATGTTGGATTCGATCTCGACATCGCCGAATTTGTAGACGGGGCCTTCGTCGATGGTGAAGGTGAGATAGAACGCCGAACGATCCGGCGTGAGCTGGGCGACGGCCGATACGACGTTGAAGTCGGCGTAGCCGTGGCTCAGGTAGAAACGGCGGAGCTGTTCGCGGTCGAAGGTCAGGCGGTCGGGATCGTAGTTGTCATTGGTGGCAAGGAATTTCCACCATGCGCTCTCCTCGGTCGCGATCTGGCCCCGCAGCGTATCGTCGTCGAAAACCTTGTTGCCGATGAAGGTGATGCGGGCGACGCCAGTGGTAGCACCCTCGTTGATCGAGAAGATGAGGTCGACGCGGTTCTGCGGGCGCTGGATGATCTGGGGATCGACGGTGGCCGCGAATTTGCCGTTGCGGCGGTAGAGCTCGACAATACGCTGCACGTCGGATTGCACACGGGCACGCGTGAAGACGGTGCGTGGCTTGAGCTGGACTTCCTTCTGCAGGTCCTTGGTCGAGACCTTGTCGTTACCTTCGAAGTCGATCTGGTTGATGATCGGATTTTCGACCACCTGGATGGTGAGCGTCTGGCCGTTCCAGCGGAACTTCACGTCGGCGAACAGACCGGTCGCGAACAGCGTCTTCAGCGAGCGGTCGACAGCCTGCTCGTCATACTGATCGCCTTCACGGACCGAGATGTAGGAGAGAACCGTTGCGGGTTCGATACGCTGCGTGCCCGCAACAACGATCTGGCGGATCGGCGGACCCAGCGGCAACGAGACCGAAGGAGAATTGCTCGGCGCTTTCGGATTGAGCGCTTGCGCGTTGGCATCCGCAACGCCAGCAGTAACCATAACGGCTGTGCTGAGCAGAGCCGTACGCAATATTCTCACGGACAGATGGGCGATGGATGTCATCCACTCGTCTCTGGACTAGCCGCCGGGCGTAACGGCGGGTTCGTGGCTTCAGAAAAGATCCAACCGGACGAGGTCGTTCCAGGTCACCAAAACCATGAGACCGAGAACAG
>CAZTCU010000113.1:0-7999 GCA_964612235.1 uncultured Rhizobium sp. | reverse complement strand
GATCGAAACCTCCCACTCCATTCGTCGCCCGGCTTTTGTTCCGGCAATCCATTTTTCAAAAAATGGCGGACGGTGAAGAAAGAGATTTTCTCACGCGGAGGCGCGGAGGAAGGGACCTTCTCCGCGTTCTCCGCGTTCTCCGCGCCTCCGCGTGAAACCGGTTTTTTCTTGGAAACGGTAAGTTCTTGAATCTGTTATATATAAAATCCCAGAAATGGGTCTTGAAACCTCTATAACAATACTCTATATTCCTTTTGTGAATAAATAAGAGGAATGTAAGCAGTAGATATTTGCCGCCACCGGAAGGCGGCACCGGCACATGGGAAAATACAGGCAAGGGTGCGAGTCTCGTGCGCATCCGTTTGGAGGGGGCGCTGGCAAAGATACTCCATATGAGTCCGAGGGACGGATGAACGTGCGAGTGCCGGCGATGCTTGATTGCAGCCGAAATGCGCCCCGGCCGACATCCCGACGCAGAAAGGCGGACGCTCCACGAGCATCCGCCTTTCTGCGTTTGGCAGAGCGGGAGGAACCACCTCTTCCCCCATCCGTTCAGTTTGACGCCCCGGCAAGCCCGGTGTTCTTTAGGGTTCTCGAGGGGAAAGAAGTCGTTCGATGGCCGCCGAAGGGAAAAAGGGCGGAGAAAGCTCCGCTTCGGCGGGGCCACCGGTTCGGGGGATGGCGGGGCTGTTCAGCCTGCGCCGCAGCCGCAACGTCATCTACACGCTTGCGATCTTTGCCGGCCTCGCGCTCGCCATCTGGCGTGCCAACACGCTCTATCAGGAACGCCGCGACATCATCGACGGCGCGAAAGCATCCGCCCTCGATATGGCGCGCGACCAGGTGGAGAACATCGACCGCGCCCTCGATACCGCCGATCTGTTGGCCGAAGACGCCCGCGTCTTCATCGGCACGCATGGCGGCCTCGATGCGATTCCCAAGGACCAGCTGCAAACCTATTTGGCCCACCGCACCGCCGTAACCTCGGCGACCGATTTCCTGATGGTGGTGGACAAACACGGCCTGCCCGTCGTGATGTCCGAACGCACCAGCCCCCCACGCATCCGTCTTGCCGACCGCGCGTGGTTCAAGGCGCACGCGAAAGACGGCCGCGACACCTATATCGGTTCGGCGCTGCGAAGCCGCCTGGGCCGCAACGTGCTTTACACCTATTCGAAATCGCTTCTGAATCTCGATGGCAGTTTCGCGGGCGTCGTCGATGTCGGCATCAGCGCGCCTTACGTCCGCCCGCTGTCTACCCGCAAACCCGGCGAGCCTTTGCAACAGCTTTGGAGCGGCGGCGGCCGCCTTGTCATCAGCAATTTCATGGATTTCGACGCCAAGGGAGACCCCATTGCGCAAAGGTCGCCCTTCGGCGCCGTACCGTCCGGTGTTGCGGGCTTTCTCAAATCCGCCGATCCCGATCTGATCGTCGGCTATCACGCCGACACGGCACGCGGTCTTGTCTCCACTGTCACGCTTCACCGCTCCGAAGTGCTGGCGCGCTGGGAAGACGATGTGCGGCTCGGCTTCGTGCTCTTCGCCCTTGCCATCATTGTCGGCGGGTTGCTCGCCAAGCTGGCCGCCGATCTCGCCGAAACCGATCTGCGCGCACGGCGCGCCATCGAAGACACCGTTTCGGCGCTTTCCGCGGCGGTCGCCCAGCGCGATCACCTGCTCAAGGAAATTCACCACCGGGTGAAGAACAACCTGCAACTGACCTCGAGCCTGATCCAGATCCAGTCGCGCGAGTTCGAAAACCCGGCCGTGCGCGACGCCTTCAAGGAAACCCAGCAGCGCCTCATCGCCATCGGCATGATCCACGACGTGCTCTACCACGACGACACCAAGGCTTCGATCGACATGAACGGCTATCTCACGCGCCTGTCCGCGGAAATCGCGCGCGCCAACGAAGCCATCAATCGCGGCATCCGCACGGAATTGAACGTCGATTCCATCGAGTTGATGCCCGAACAGGCCACGCCGCTCGGCCTTGTCACCTCTGAAGTGCTGATCAACGCCTACAAACAGGCCTATCCGCCCGGCAAGGGCGGCCTCATCTCCATCGCTCTGCACGACGGCCATGGCGAAGTCGAACTGACGATCTCCAGCAACGGCAAAGGCCACGAATTGCGGGATGGGTCCGCGCTCGGCGGCCGCCTGGTGCGCACGCTCACCACGCAATTGCGCGGCACATCGGCCTTCGACGAGTCGGATAAAAGCCGGTTTCGCCTGACTTTTCACAAGAACCAGATCAGAACGCTCGATCCGCTCCTCTGAACCGTTCCCTTTCTAAGTGTTTTGGGCGATGATCCCGGCATAAACATCACCGGGAGGATCGATATGGGCACGCTGCGCGACATCTATGCCATCCAGCCGGAAGAAACGAACTGGTCGGTGCCGCAGGATTTCGACGTCAATTTCAACTGGGAATATGACGACGGCCGCGCCGCGATGATGGGTCTTTATCGCAAGGGCGTTGAGATGCAGTGGAACGCCGAAACGCGCATCGACTGGTCCCAGGAACTGGACGAAGACAATCCCGAACAATTGCCCGAAGAGATGCTGCCGATCTCCGGCATGGCGACGTACGAGAAGATGTCGCGCAAGGAGAAGGCGCAAGTCCGCCGCCATTTCCAGGGCTGGCAGATTTCGCAATTCATGCAGGGCGAGCAGGGCGCGCTCATCTGCACCGCCAAGATCGTCACGCAGGTTCCCGACATCGACTCCAAATTCTACGCTTCGACGCAGGTGATCGACGAAGCGCGCCACGTCGAAAGCTACAAGCGGCTGTTACAGAAATTCAACGTCGCCTATCCCATGACCAAGCCGCTACAGGATCTGATCGATCAGGTGTTGCGCGACAGCCGCTGGGACATGACCTATCTCGGCATGCAGGTGGTGATCGAAGGGCTCGCACTCGCCGCCTTCCAGCAGATTCGGGACAACGCGCAGAATCCGCTGGCCGCTGCGGTCAACGCCTATGTGATGCAGGATGAATCACGCCACGTCGCCTTCGGGCGCCTGGCGTTGCGCGATTACTATCCGCAGCTCACGCAGAAGGAGCGCGACGAGCGCGAGCAATTCCTGCTCGAAGCCTGTTACCTGATGCGCGATCGTTTCGACGCGGTGGAAGTGTGGAAGACGCTCGGTCTCAATGTCGAGGAATGCGCGGCCCACATGTACGATTCCGGCTTCATGCAGAAATTCCGCGGCTCGCTTTTCACCCGCATTGTGCCCATCGTGAAAGACATAGGGTTGTGGGGCAAAACCATCCGCGACGGTTATGAAGAGATGGGCATCATCGGTTTCGCCAACACCGATGTTCAGGCGCTGCAGGACAGCGACGTCAATATCGCCAAAGAGTTCGATGCGCGCAGGGCCTATGTCGAGAGCGTAGCCGGCCGGGCGGCGGCGGAATAATCAGCGGTCGAAATTCTTGCGGCTGGAATAGAACACCAGCCCCATCAGAACGACCCCGCAGGCCAGCGTGAAGAACACGCCGAGCCCCAGCATCGCCCATCCGAAGCCCGAGATGGTGGTTCCCTCCATCTGCGTCCAGGCATGGATTGCATAGGCGATGGAAGCGATCAGAAGACCCGCCAGCACAACGATGGTAATCCATCCGGCGATGCCGACTGGACGTTTGGGTGGTGGCTGGTCTTCCATGAAACGATAACGCGCTAGACGGCAATCCGTACCTTAAGTGTTGTGCCGTCCGCGTCCACCACTTCCAGTGCCGCACCTGCTCGCGGTGCCGATCCGTCGATGGTGGTAGCACTCCAGCGCGTATCGTCGACCAGTACCGCCCCGTGACCACTGGTAAAATCCTCGCACGCCGTCACGCGACGACCGCGATAGTTTAACCCGCGCGCGGTGTTGAGCGTTTCGTGCGTGCTGCGCACCTGTCCCCAGGGAGAGCGTTTCCAGATGATCGTCGCAGCCACGGCGAGTACGGCGAACAGGAAGATTTCGAACCGGCCGTCGAGCGCGGGATCGAAAAATTTGAGGACACCCACCAGGATGGCGGCAATGCCGGGCCACAAAAGATAGAATGTGGTGCTGGCGATCTCGATGGCGATGAGGATCGCGCCCAGTGTCCACCAGTGCCAGGGTTGGATGTCGTTCACGAATTGGGCAAGCTCGCCCATCGCACGCTCCTATGAAACATTGCCCGCTGGCGGGACCGTCGGCGAGCGTGGGCGGGCTGCGGAAGCGGCCTGTTGTTTGGCGGTGGCTTCGCGCGTCAATTCGCCGATGCCCGCAATGGTGCCGGCGATGGAGGCCATCTCCATCGGCACGATCACGAATTTCTGGTTCTGGTTTTCGCCGGAGAACAATGCGTTCACCGCCTCGATATATTTCTGCCCGAGGAAATAGTTGATCGCGTTCACGTCGCCCTTGGCGATGGCTTCGGATACCGCAGCGGAGGCTCGTGAGCGTTCCGCGTCGCGGAAGGCGGCTTCCTTGCGGCCTTCGGCCTGCAGGATCGCCGCCTGCTTGTTGCCTTCGGCGCGCAGGATCGCGGCCTGCTTTTCGCCATCGGCGGATGTCACTTCGGCACGGCGGTCGCGCTCGGCCTTCATCTGGCGGCCCATTGCGGCGGTGATGTCGGATGGCGGCGAGAGATCCTTGATCTCGATGCGCGTCACCTTCACGCCCCACGGGCTGGTCGCGGCATCCACCACGCGCAGCAGCCGCTGGTTGATCTCGTCGCGCTTGGAAAGCACCTCGTCGAGATCCATCGCACCGATCACGGTGCGCACATTGGTGAGGCAAAGATTGGTGATGCCCGCCTGAAGATTGCCGACCTCATAGGTCGCCTTGGCGGCATCGACGATCTGATAGAAGGCGATGGCGTCGGCCGTGACGGTGGCGTTGTCGCGGGTGATGACGTCCTGGCTCGGAATATCGAGAACTTCTTCCATCATCGAAAGCTTGCGCCCGATGCGGTCCACAAACGGCACAATCAGGTTGAGGCCCGGCATCAGCACGCGGGTAAAGCGGCCGAAACGCTCCACCGTCCATTGGCGGCCCTGCGGCACCGGTTTTACGCCCGCGAACACAATCACCAGCGCCAAGAATGCGGCTGCCAGAACGAAGACCGTTTGACTGTCCATGACCATGAGCCTCCCCATCCGTTGCCGGACGAACCAGCCTGCAACCAAAAAGATAGGCATGTAAAAGGGGGCGCAAAGACCTTGAAAAACCGCCCTGACTTTCCATGCCGAAAGGGCTGAACAGGGATTCACGCCACGAATCGGGCGCAATCTGGCATTGTGCTAGCCCTGATTCGCCTAAGATGCCGGGAGAGCCCCATGATCCTGTCCAAAGTCCTGCCCGCCGCCTTCGCCGCCCTTGTAATGCTTTCGGCGACTCCGCTCGCCAACGCCGAGACGGTGGAAGATGCCGCCGACCAGTTCAGCGAGAACGAGATCGTGCAGGCGGCTTCGGGCTTTTTCGGCATGACGACGGAAGCGGTTGCCAAGGCGGTGCAGAAGATCTTCTCCGAACGCGGCCTGCCCGATGCCTATATCAAGGGCGAGGAGGGGTCGGGCGCCTTCGTGGTGGGACTGCGTTACGGGTCGGGATATCTGATCCGCAAGCGTCACAAGCCGCTGAAAGTCTATTGGCAGGGCCCGTCGGTCGGCTTCGACATCGGCGGCAACGCCTCCAAGAACTTCACGCTGATCTACAACCTGCGCCGCGCCGACCGCCTGTTTCAGAAATTCCCGGGCGTGGAAGGCAGCTACTATTTCATCGCCGGCATCGGCATCAATTATCAACGTGCCGACGAGATCACGCTTGCGCCTATGCGCACGGGCGTTGGCCTGCGCGCGGGTGTGAACGCGGGCTATCTCACCTATACCCGCGAGCACACGCTCAATCCGTTCTGACCGGACCTATTGCGTAACGGCGGCGGGCTTTTCCTCGATGGCGCCCGCCGGCGCGGGCAGATAGAGCAGCAGCGCGGAGGCGACATAGACCGACGAGAAGGTGCCGACCACGATGCCGAACAGGATCGCGGCGCTGAAATCGAACAGGTTGGGTCCGCCATACAGCAGAAGCGGAATGATCGAGATGGCGGTCGCCACGCTCGTCAGGATGGTGCGGGTCAGCGTCTGGTTGGTGGACAGGTTGATGAGATCGCGCAGCGACATACGCTTGAACTTGCGCCGGTTCTCGCGGATGCGGTCGAAGATCACCACCGTGTCGTTGATCGAATAGCCCGCCAGCGTCAGCAGCGCCGCCACCGATTCCAGCGTGAAATCGAGATGCAGCAGGGAGAACAGCCCCGCCGTCACCAGCACGTCATGGCCCGTCGCGAAGGCCGCACCGATTCCGTACTGCCATTCGAAGCGCACCGAAACGTAGATCGCGATCATCACCACCGCGAGCAGCATCGCCATCACGCCGTCTTGGAACAGTTCCTGCGAAACCTTCGGCCCCACGATGTCGGCGCGGCGATAGTCATAGCCCTTGCCGAGTTTCTGCTTCATCGAGGCAACCGCGGCCTGTGCATCCTGATGGTCTTTCGGCTGCACGCGGATCAGCACGCAGGAATCCACCGGCTTGTCGCATTCGCCGCCGCCGAAATACTGGATCTGGGAATCCTTGAATCCGAGGCTGTTCACCTCCGAACGCATCGAACCGATGTCGATCACCTGCGCCGATTTCACTTCCAGCAGCACGCCGCCGGTGAAGTCGATGCCCAGGTTGAAGCCGTGATAGAGGATCGAGGCAATGGAGGCGAGGAGCAGCACCCCGTCGATGGCGAACGCCACGAACCGCGCCTTCACGAAGTCGAGATGGGTGGCTTCGGGAATGAAGCGGAGCAGCGGCATGAGGGTCCCAAAAACGGCGGCGGGGGCGAGACATAGCCGTTAGGCCCCGGTGGGACAAGCGAAGCCCGCATTCAGCCTTTCCCGCCTCTGTGGCAGGATGACAGTCTCGCAATTTCAAGGACTTGCCCCATGTCGCCCGACGCCTTCCAGACCGTCCTCTATGAGCTTTCCGGCAATGTGCTGCGGATCACCCTGAACCGGCCCGAACGTCGCAACGCCCTGAACCGGCTCGCCTATGCCGAGATCGAGGCCGCCTTTCGCGCGGCCAGCGCCGACCCGGACGTGCGCTGCGTGGTGGTGACGGGTGCCGATCCCGCTTTCTGCTCCGGCGAGGACGTGAAGGAGATGATGACGGGCGAACCCCGTGCTTCGACCGAAAGGGTCGAACCCAAACCCACCCCCGCCGCCATGGCCGCGCTCGACTGCACCAAGCCCGTGATCGCCGCGGTCAACGGCTCCGCCGTCGGCTGGGGCATGGAATTGGCCCTTTATGCCGATATCCGCATCGCTTCGGAGAAAGCCCAATTCGCGGAGCTTTTCGTCAAGCGCGGTCTTGTTTCGGATGTCGGCGGTTTTCTGCGGCTGCCTGCGCTTGTGGGGCCTGCGAAGGCCGCGGAATTGCTGTTCACCGGTGACGCCATCGATGCGCGCGAAGCCGCACGCATCGGTCTGGTTTCCGAAGTCGTGCCGCACGGCGAATTGCTCCCGCGCGCCGACAGTCTCGCGCAACGCATCGCGGCCAATCCTCCGCTTGCGGTGTGCGCGTTGAAAGAGGGTTTGCGCAAGACGGCGTATGGCGACCCGCGCGAGATCGGCGCCTGGGCCATCGAGACGATCTATCGCCTGTTCGCCACCGAAGATCACCGCGAAGGCGTGAGGAGTTTCCTGGAAAAGCGGCCCCCTGTGTTCACCGGGCAATAGCGTGGGGGTGGGGCGTCCGTGCTAGATTCCGGCGCATGACCGTGATTGAGCCAACGCCCGTACCGCCCGCGCCGCCGGAGCCTTCGAGCCTCCACGAAAAGTATATGGCGACCGTCATGGCCGCCATCGTGGTGGCCACACTCTATTTCGGCCAGCCGATCCTGGTGCCGCTGGCGCTTGCCATCCTTCTGTCCTTCGCGCTGGCGCCGTTGGTCGAATTCCTGCGGCGCATC
>CAZTCU010000112.1:5449-8010 GCA_964612235.1 uncultured Rhizobium sp. | reverse complement strand
TCATCTATTCCATCGTGGACGTTTTGCTCGGCGGACGCCGCGGCACCTCTGCCATGCGTATCGAAGGCCGCCCCTACACCACCATCGAACGCACCCTCGTCCAGCGCATGATCGAAGTGATCCTGCAGGACATGATGCAAGCCTTCGAGCCGCTCGCCCCCGTCAATTTCGCGCTCGACCGCCTCGAGACCAATCCGCGTTTCGCGGCCATCGCGCGTCCCGCCAACGCCGCCATCCTCGTCAAGCTGCGCATCGACATGGAAGATCGCGGCGGGCGCACCGAATTGCTGCTGCCCTACGCGACGCTCGAACCGATCCGCAAACTGCTCCTGCAGCAGTTCATGGGCGAAAAATTCGGCCGCGACTCGATCTGGGAAGGCCATCTGGCGTCCGAACTCTGGTCCACCAAGGTCGACATCAACGCCATTCTCGACGAGCAGACCATGTCGCTCGACAAGATCATGAACCTCAATGTCGGCGACACGGTGATGCTCAACGCAAGTCCCGACTCGCAGATCGAACTGCGCTGCGGAAATGTTCCGCTGTTGCGCGGCCGCATGGGCCGCGTGGGCTCTTCGGTCGCCGTGCGCGTCGAAGAAGCCATCGAACGCACCGACGCCAGCCGCGGCCTCTAACGGAGAGACAGATGACCCTCACCCTCGTCGTCGAACTGATCCTGACGGCGCTCTTAGCCGCCACGCTCTTCTATTGCATCGTGCTGGAGCGCAAGCTCGCCGCGCTGCGCAGCGGGCAGGACGGCCTGAAGAAAACGCTCGCCGCGCTGAACGGCGCGGTCGCAGCCGCCAGTACCTCGATGATCACGCTCAAATCCGCCACGAGCGAGATCACCGAAACGCTGGACGAGCGCCTCACCCATGCGCGCAGCCTCGCCGACGAACTGGGTGTGCTCTGCACCTCCGGCGAACGCATCGCGCAGCGCTTCGACCGCGAGATCGAAAGCAAGTCCGCACTTCCGAGCGCCTCCGTGATGGGCCGCCTCGATGCGGGCCGCTTCGCAAGTCTGGGAGCCGTGCGGTGAACTTTCGTCCGATCCTCAACCATATCCGCCTTCTTCCCGTGCTGATGGGCGCGTGCGGCCTTCTACTCACCATGAAGGCCGTCGGCATTTCCGAATATGCCTACGCCGAGGCGACCTCCGCCGCAGCCGCGCCAGCGTCCGCCGAGGCGCCCAAGCCGAAACACGACATCGTCGAAGACAAGGAAAGCTCCAGTTCCTCGGAAGTCGACCTTCTGACGAACCTTTCCAAACGCCGCACCGAACTCGACGCGCGCGCAACCGAACTGACCATGCGCGAGAACCTGATCGCCGCCGCCGAAAAGCGGGTCGACGAAAAGATCGCGACGCTCAAACAGCTGCAGGACCAGATCCAGAAACTGGTGGCCCAACGCGATGCCGAACAGGAAAAGCAGGTCGCGTCGCTCGTCAAAACCTATTCCGCGATGAAGCCTGCCGATGCCGCACGCATCTTCGACGGCCTCAGCGACGATATTCTCGTGCCCGTCGCCTCGCTGATGAAGTCGGACGTTCTGGCGCCGGTGCTCGCCAAGATGAATTCCGAAGCGGCGCAAAAGCTCACCATCAAACTGGCGAACCGCCTGGCGCTGCCCGATGCGAAACCCGTGACGGTCGCCGCCAACGAAACACCGGCAGCACAACCCGCACCGAACGCCGCCATCGCACCGCCCTCTGCGAACGTGCCGGTCACGACCACGCCCACACCGTCGGCGGCGCCCGCACAAGGCAAGACGGGCGGATAGTCTATGTTCATGCGTCTTTCCGAGCCGGTCTCACGCGTCCACTTCCTGGGCGCGTTGATGCTGTTCATGCTCGTGACGACGCAGGCTTTCGCCGACACGATACAAGTCAATGCCTCCAGCGGTTTTGGACGCCTTCTCGTCACGCTCGACCCGCCGGGACACGCGCAAGCCTCGCTCGAAGGCGCGGTGCTCAAGATCGTGTTCGACCGCAAGGTAACGTTCGATCCCGCCGCCGTCGCCACGCAACTGCCGGATTATGTCACCGGCGGCAGGGCAGACGCCGACGGCAAGACCTTGCGTTTCGCGCTGTCGCAAACCTTCAGGCTGCACACCAGCGTTTCGGGCAACCGCACCGCCATCGACCTGGTGCCGGAAAGCTTCGCGGGCAACCCGCCCGATCTTCCCAAACAGACCGTCGCCGAGCCCAAGCCTGTCGACCTCGCGTCGCTACCCACTTTGCGCGTGCGCGCGGGCGTCTATGAAAAATATTCCCGCCTCGTCTTCGACTGGCCCACCAAGACCGCCTATTCGATCTTCCCGTCCAAAGGCCATCTCACCGTGCGCTTCAAGGGCGTGGCGCAGCCGGATTTCTCCGCCGTCGACCGCATCTCGCCGCCCTGGGTGAAACCCGCTGGCTGGCACGTCGACAGCGAAAACCTGACCGTCGAGTTCACCACCGATCCCGGCTCGAAATACAAGGATTTCGCCGACGGCAACCGCGTCGTCATCGACGTGCTGTCGCCCGCCAACGATTCCACGGCCCTTGCCGTGAAGGTTGCCGG
>CAZTCU010000112.1:0-5349 GCA_964612235.1 uncultured Rhizobium sp. | reverse complement strand
CGCGCAAACCGAACCCGCGCAAACGACCACCGCTGCAACGCCGGCCGATGCAACCGCAACACCATCCGCCGACGCGCAATCCGAAGCGGCTTCCGCCGAACGCACCGCCAAGGGCGCGATCGTCACCATTCCCCACGCCTCCGGTCACGCGGTCGCCGCCTTCCTGCGCGGCATGACGGCCTGGATGGTGATCGACGCCGCCATCCCCATCGACCCCGCCAAACTCAAAGCCTCTCTCGGCGACCTGCCGGAAACCGTCGACGTTGCAAGCGGCAACGACGCCACCATCATCCGCATCGGCCTGAAACAGCCCGAACAGATCGCGGTCGCCGAAGACGGCGTGAATCTCAAATTCCTGCTTGCGCCCGAAAACAACAGCGCCCCGCTTGGCATCGGCTTCGCGCGCGATGTGAGCGACAGCGGCAATGCGGCCCTCGTGACATTGCTTCCCAGCGCCAACCGCGTGCTCACGCTTTCCGATCCGAATGTCGGCGACACCATCATTGCCGTGCTCGGCCGGGCGGGCCGCGCGGTCCTTGCGGGCCGCGACTATGCGGATTTCTCCCTGTTGCCGACAGCCGCCGGTATTGCCGTCAAGCCGTTGAGCGACGGCGTCACCGTCACCGCCCATGACGCGCGTGTGCGCATCGCCAAGCCGGGCGGCCTTTTGCTGACACCGCCCGCCGCCACTTCGGATTCCCCGGCGCTTCTCACCGACGCCAACGACAATGCGTCCTTCCTCGATTTCGCCCATTGGCCGAAAGCCGAAGGCGCGAAATTCCTCGACATGGAACGCAAGCTGCGCGCCAACATCGCCAGGGCCGCGCCCGAGAAAGTGAACCGCGAACGCCTGGCGCTTGCGCAATTCTATCTCGGCAACGGCTTCGCCGCCGAAACGCTGGGCGTGCTGCGCCAAATGCACCAGAGCGATCCCGCGCTCGACGGCAACCGCCGCCTGCAGGTGATGCGCGCCGCCGCCGACTATCTGATGGGCCGCTATCGCGACACCCACAACGATCTGATCGGGGCGAGCTTCGTGGGCGACCGTCACGCCGCCTTCTGGCGCGGCCTGGCCGACGCCGCAACCGACGACTGGACCGATGCGCGCCAATCGCTGCTCGACGCCGGTCCCGTCATCAAACGCTACCCCGTGGAATGGCGCGCGCGTGCGCAACTCGCCATGACCAACGCCGCACTCGCCGCAGGCAGCGTGGAGAATGCCGATCTGGCACTCGCCCGCGTGCCGAAATCCTTGCCGAAGACGCTGATGCTGGAACGCGAACTCGCGCACGCCCGCCTGCTCGCGATGGAAGACCGCTACAAGGCGGCGGCTCCCATCTTTGCGGCGCTCGAAAAAAGCGGCGACGACCGCATCGCCGCCAACGCGCTTTATGAAAACACCAGCGCCGCGATCAATGCGGGCACGCTGTCCCGCGCCAAGGGAATCGAAGCGCTGGAAGCCCTGCGCTTCCGCTGGCGCGGCGATGCGCTGGAAATGAAGACGCTGCGCAAACTCGGCTCGCTCTATTTCGCAGGCGGACAATGGCGGGAGGGACTCGAAAAGCTTCGTATCGCCTCGCTATACTTCCCGAACGACGATCTGGCGCGCCAGGCGCAGGACGATATGCGCGGCGCCTTCGAAGACCTGTTCCTCAAAGGCAAGGCCGACAAGATCCCGCCGATCGAGGCGCTGTCGCTGTTCTACGATTTCATCGACCTCACCCCCATCGGCCCCAACGGCGACGAGATGATCCGCCGCATGTCGGAGCGCCTTGCGAAGGTCGATCTGCTCGGCCCCGCTGCCGCCCTTCTCTCCTATCAGGTGAACAAACGCCTCGACGGCGTGGCGCGGGCGCAAGTCGCAACGAGGCTCGCGCTTCTCTATCTGATGGATCACAAGCCCGAGAAGGCGTTACAGACGATCCGCGACACGGTGATCTCCGGCCTGCCCGACGATGTGAACCGCCAGCGCATGCTGCTCGAAGCCCGCGCGCTCGCCGCGATGAAACGCTACGACCAGGCGCTCGATCTGGTCGCGGTCGACGATTCCTACGACGCAAAAAAACTCCACGCCGACATTTCATGGGACAGCCACAACTGGGCCATGGCCGCCAACAACACCGAAGCCCTGCTCGGCGACCGTTGGAACGACGACAAGCCGCTCGACGACGACGAACGCACCGACGTGATGCGCGCCGCCATCGCCTTCTCGCTCGCCAACGACGAAACGGGCCTCGACCGCATCCGCGCCCATTTCGCACCCAAGATGCAGAACACACCCGATGCCAACGCCTTCGCGGTCGTGACCCAGAACATCGACCGGCAGGGCCTCGCCTTCCGCGAGACCGCAGCAAAACTCGCCTCCATCGGAACGCTCGAAGCGTTCATGAAGGACTTCAAGACGAAGTATACGTATTAACTTACCTCCCCCTACGCGGGGAGGTCGGCGCGCGCCAGCGCGGCGGGTGGGGTGCTTCGACGAATTCGGTATCTGATCTTCAAGACCGCGAGGCCCCACCCGTCGTCGTGCCGATGCACGACGCCGACCTCCCCGTAAAGGGGAGGTAAGTGGAAGCTAAACAGTAGTGCTCTCGCTCATCCACTCCATCGCGCGCTCCGCGATCTTTTCCCAGCCCGGTTCGCCCAGCATCCAATGGCTGTGGCCGTCGCGTTCCTCATAGACACCGCGCTCGCGGTAGCGTTGCGCGATGCGGCGTACGGTGGCTGGCGGGTTGACCTTGTCGCGGCTGCCCGCAAGGCACAGCACCGGACATTTCACCTCGCGTGCGTCCACCGCGGTCGCGTGCCGCGCATCCAGCGCCCAATGCATGATCTCGAACGTGGCCAGACCGGACTCGGGCACGAAGCGCGCGAACACCTGAGAGCGTTCGGCGGGCGGCAACAGGTCGAGCGCATTCGATGCCGCGATGTCATAAGACGGGTGGATCGGCTTGCTCCAGAAATCGCCCGCAAAGAACATCGCGCCGGCGGACGCATACTCGAACATGGTGGAGGGCAGCATTCCCCAAGGCGCGGAGGGCGCAAGCAATACGAGCGAACGCACCGCCAATCGTGTCGCGAGAATCTGCGCCAGCAATCCACCCATCGAATGGCCGACGATCACGGGCGGGGCTTTCAGCGCGCGAATTTCCTTTTCCAGGTCCTGCGCGTAATCGAGAATGGACGTGGTGCCGAGCACGCTCGGCGGATTCTTTCCGCAATCGTGGTGGCGCAAGGTCGGGGTGTGGACCTTGTAACCCTCGTCCTCGAACGCGCCGCGGAATTTGTCGAAGGCCCAGCCGCCGCAGAACGCACCATGGATCATCACGACCGGGGGCAGCCCGCGCGCTTTCAGCATCAGTATTCGGGCGCGGCAAGATCTTCGAACGCCGTCAGCACCTTGGAATAGGTGTCGCGCTTGAACGGCACGACCAGACGCGGCAGCGCCTCGATGGCGAGCCATTTCCAGGCGGCGAATTCGGGTTCTTCGGTCTGGATATCGATCTCGGAATCGTCGCCTTCGAACCGCATGGCGATCCATTTCTGCCGCTGGCCGCGATATTTGCCCTGCAGCGCCACACCCAGAAGATGCGGCGGCAGATCGTAAGCCAGCCACTCGTCCATCGCGCGCAATATCCTGGCGTTGTTGGTGCCGATCTCTTCCTTGAGTTCGCGCAAGGCCGCCTGTTCGGGCGTCTCGCCAGCGTCGATGCCGCCTTGTGGCATCTGCCAGCCTTCCATCGTCTGGTCGATGCGCCGGCCGACGAACACCGCGCCCTCGCGATTGATGAGCATCACGCCCACGCAAGGCCGGTAAGGCAGGTCGTCATGTTTGAGAAAGGAATGCGGGCGGGCCATCGAAAAGCAGGTAAACGGTTACTTCGATTTGCCGACTATGGCCGAAGCGGGCACCAGAACAAAGCCCCTGGAGGAAAGGCCGCGCGACCATTGCGCCAGCCGTTCCACGCTCACCGGATAGAGAAACGCCGTGCCCACCGCGCTGCCATGGGCGCGGGCCTGCGTTTCGAGCTCGGACAGCGCGCGGTCGATGGCCGTGGCGTCCTGCACCTTGTCGATGGAAAGGCTGCCTTGGGCAAACGCCGTGCCGGTCTGCTTGGCAAGGTCGGGCGCCGCGGTTTTCGCCGTCGTGCCGTCGTCATAGAACATCAGGCCTCGCCGGGCGAGGAAGGTCATCACCGGCTCCAGCGCCTCGGAGTTGGAGAGGAACCGCCCGCCCTGTTCATTGGTGACGCCCGCATAGCCGGTGAACCGTGTCATCGCCCAGGCGAGATGATGGGTGTTGGCTTCTTCGCCCTGCCCGGTGCGCAAGGTGTGCGGGCCGGGATCGCTGTCGGGATAGTCGTAAGGCTCCATCGGCAATTCGAGCAGCACTTCGTGGCCGCGCGAACGCGCCTCGTTCACGAGATTCTGAACGTCGGGCCCACGCGGCACGAAGCCGACCGTCACGGCGGTCGGAAGCCCGGAAAGTGCCTGCATCGTGGCATCGGTACTGGCGCCCAAGCCCAGCATGACAATGGCGATCATCGGCTTCTTGCCGACCGCCGGAACATTGCCGCCATAGGCCTGCAAAGGCGTGCGCCCATTGTCGGCAATGCGCGGCATCGGACCCTGCGGTGTGCTTTCGATCAGCGCGGGATCGGCGACCAGCGACGAACCCGCATAGATCGGACGAATGATCTGGCGGACTTTCTCCCCCGGCTTCGGCTCCTCGACAGGCGAGGGCAAGCGCGCGCGTTCCTCGCGGATCGCTTCCTTGCTGCCGGGCTTGAGCGAATCCACGCCGTTCGACCAGTCGCCCGCCGGTTGATTGCTCTTCACGATCGGAGCGAGGGCGAGATGAACGGATGGGCGATTTGCGTCGGACTTGCCGAACAGAACCACCACCAGACACAGCGCAACGAACGCGGTCGCCAGCACCGCGCAGGCCCAGCCTAAAAGGCTGGGGCCTGACGGCATGGCGTCCGTCAACGTCTCGTAATCGCCGCTAGTTCCTTCGAGCGCCATGTCGTTCAGCAGGCACCCTGCACGGTTACCGCCGAGTTAATTCGCCTTGGCCGTCGCGTTCTTGGCGGCCGAGGCGGTGACGGTCGGCTTTCCACGCAGGAGGTCCATCGCGTAGGAAAGCTGGAAATCGTCATATTTCTTGCCCGGCTGCGGACGGATCACCGGTATGGCGCGGCCCTTCTTGAGCGCGCTTTCGGCGGCCAGATGCCCCGGCAGGTCGGCCTCGCTCGGACGGATCACCTTCGGCAGCTTGTCCTCTTCGGCGCCTTGGGCCACCGCGATATCCGGCGTGATGCCCTGCGCCTGGATCGAATGGCCGGACGG
>CAZTCU010000111.1:0-8011 GCA_964612235.1 uncultured Rhizobium sp. | reverse complement strand
CTGGTCGCCTTCCTGCAGGCCTATGTCTTCGCGATCCTGACCTGCATCTATCTTTCTGAAGCGTTGCACCTCCACGACCAACACTAAAAGGGATTTACGACTATGAGCGTTGAAGCGGCAAAAATGATCGGCGCGGGCCTTGCCTGTATCGCCCTCGTCGGCGCGGGCGCCGGTATCGGTAACGTGTTCGGCTCCTATCTCTCGGGCGCATTGCGCAACCCGGGCGCGGCTGCCGGCCAGACCACCAACCTGCTCCTCGGCTTCGCGCTTTGCGAAGCGACGGGCCTGTTCGGTCTCGTGATCGCGCTGCTGATCCTGTTCGCGTTCTAAGACAATGGCCGAAGCACCCGCCACCACGACCGGTACGGAGCAGCCGCATCAACCGGCAGGCTTCCCACCGTTCAAGACGGAGACGTTTCCCGCCCAGATCTTCTGGCTGGCGATCACGTTCGCCGTTTTGTTCCTGGTGATGTGGCGGGTGGCCGTGCCGAAGATCGGCGGCATCATCGGCGACCGCAAGGCGAAGATCGCGGGCGATCTTTCGCTTGCCGAAGCGCATCGCAAGGCTGCCGAACAGGCGTCTGCTGCTTACGACGCGGCCATCGCCGCCGCGCGCCAGAAGGCGCTGAAAGCCGCCAACGACAACCGCGCTCAGATCAATGCGGAAGTCGACCGCGCCAAGGCCGCAGCCGAAGCAGAAGCGGCGAAAGCCATGGCCAAGGCCGAAGAGCGCATCACGGCCACGCGCACCGAAGCCCGCACGCATGTCACAGCGGCGGCACAGAACGCTGCCATCGCCATCGTAAATCGCCTGACCGGCGACACGGTTTCGCCGGAAGATGCGGCGGCTGCCGTCCGCGCCAGCCAGAACTAAGGGGCCGTCATGGAATTCCTGCAGGAAGCGGAAACCTGGGTCGGCTTAGGCTTCGTCATCATCATAGGCATTCTGCTTTATCGCCGCGTGCCTGCCTTCGTCGGCGCCGCGCTGGACCGTCGTGCCGCTGCGATCTCGAAGGAACTGGATGAGGCAAAGCGCCTGCGCGATGAAGCCGAAGCTGTTCTTGCCGAATACAAGCGCAAGGCCCAGAACGCCGAAAAGGAAGCCGAAAGCATCCTGACAGAGGCGAAAGCCGAAGCCCAACGCTTTGCCGCCGATGCCCGGGCCAACCTTACCGTACAGATCGAACGCCGCGCGAAACAGGCTCAGGAAAAGATCGCGCAGGCCGAAGCCCACGCCATGGCTGAAATCCGCGCGCTCGCCGCCGATGCGGCCGCTTCCGCCGCGGAGAAACTCATCATCGCGAGACTGGACGAACAGCGCGCCGGCAATCTCGTCAGCGAGAGCCTCAAAGACCTCGCAACGAAACTGAATTAAGCGGCCAGCAGATACCAGGCGAACAACGCGACCATGATCGTGTCGGCTACGACCGCGGTCAGCGCATTCACGCCGCGATAGCCCTTCGACAACGTCAACACGATGAATCCGGTTTTGCCCGCAATCGAGTAGAGCAGAATCGGCAGCCGCGTTTCGGGGTGATAGGCGGCATAGATCAGCATCAGCCCCGACGCCGCGATCATCTCGCCCCAGCTTCGCGCCACAAGATCGGCCACCCTGCCCTCCGCCGCTTCACCAAACGTCGTGCGCAAGGCAAAGCGCGGCGCCACCATCATCAGGACCATGCTGAAAGTCAGCACGCCAGAGACAATCAGTATCCAATCTATGTGTTGAATGATCCAATCCACGGCCCGCTCCTCTGCACCAAAGGCCCAAGGTTCGGACCGGATCTCACCCGGTACAACGCGGCACGAACGACCTAAGAGGCCTTCTCGGGCTGCACCACGCGGATGTGCAGTTCGCGCAACTGCTTGGCCGAAACCGAACTCGGCGCGCCCATCATCAGATCCTGCGCCTGCTGGTTCATCGGGAACATGGTCACTTCGCGCAAGTTTTCCTCGCCCGCAATCAACATGACAATGCGGTCGATGCCAGGCGCAGTGCCACCGTGCGGCGGTGCGCCATAGCGGAATGCGTTCAACATCCCACCAAACCGCGCCTCGGTTTCCTCGCGTGCATAGCCCGCGATTTCGAACGCCTTCAGCATCACATCGGGATCGTGGTTGCGGATCGCGCCTGACGACAATTCGATGCCGTTGCACACGATGTCGTACTGGAACGCCTTGATGCCGAGGATCGTGTCGGCGTCCGCCTTGTCGAGCGCCATGAACTTGTCTCGGTCGAATTGCGGCATGGAGAAGGGATTGTGCGAGAAGTCGATACGCTTCTCGTCCTCATTCCACTCATACATCGGAAAATCGACGATCCAGCAGAACTTGAATTCGTTCTCGTTGATGAGCCCCAGTTCGCGTCCCAGTCGGATGCGCGCCTGCCCGGCCAGCGCGGCCGCGCGTTCCTTGCGGTCCGCGGCGAAGAACAGCGCATCGCCTGCTTTTACACCTGCTTTCGCAGCCATCTGCGAAAGCGCTTCCGCCGGGATGAACTTCGCGATCGGTCCTTTGCCGGTCAGGGTACCGCCTTCATTTTCAAAGACGATATAACCCAGCCCCGCCGCGCCCATTTCGCTGCGCGCCCAGTCGTTCAGCTTGTCGAAGAAAGACCGTGGTTGCGAACCCGCGCCCGGCGCCGGGATCGCACGAACGACTTTATTCTTGAACGCTTTGAACTCCACATCGTCTCGCGCGAAAACATCGCTGACATCGGCGATAACGATGGGGTTACGCAAATCCGGTTTGTCGACACCATATTTCAGCATCGAGTCTTCATAGGTGATGTGCGGGAATGGCGCGGCGCCAACTTTGCGGCCGTTGGCGAATTCCTCGAACACGCCGTGCAGCACTGGTTCGACAGCCCCGAACACGTCGTCCTGCGTGACGAAGCTCATTTCGAGGTCGAGCTGATAAAACTCGCCGGGGCTGCGGTCGGCACGCGCGTCCTCGTCGCGGAAACATGGCGCGATTTGGAAATAGCGGTCGAAACCCGCGACCATAATGAGCTGCTTGAACTGCTGCGGCGCCTGCGGCAGCGCATAGAATTGGCCCGGATGTAGCCGCGACGGCACCAGGAAGTCTCGCGCACCTTCCGGCGAGGATGCTGTCAGGATTGGAGTCTGGAATTCGGTAAAACCCTGATCGATCATCCGCCTGCGGATGGACGATATCACCTTCGAACGCAGCGTGATGTTGCGGTGGATGCGTTCGCGCCGCAGATCGAGGAAGCGGTATTTCAGCCGTGTCTCTTCGGGGTATTCGAGTTCGCCGAACACCGGCACCGGCAATTCCTGTGCCACGGACTGAATCGAGACCTGCTCGATACGGATTTCGATTTCGCCGGTCGGCAGATCCTTGTTCACGGTCTCCGGCGTGCGCGCCACCACCTTGCCGGTCACGGTGAGCACCCATTCGGCACGCGCCTTGTCGGCTTCGGCGAAGGCGGCGCCATCCGGTTCCACCACGCATTGGGTGATGCCGTAATGGTCGCGCAGATCGATGAACAGAAGCCCGCCGTGGTCGCGGCGGCGATTGACCCAGCCGGACAGCCGCACGGTCTCGCCCACCTGCGCCGCGCGCAGTTCTCCGCAGGTATGGGTGCGATAAGCGTGCATGTTAGGCCCTCGAAAAGCGGCGTATGTGGCGGGCGGGGCCGGGCTTAGTCAAGGGCGCTACCCAACTGTCGCAAAGGCCGGTTAACCTGCCGGGATCAAAGGGGATTTACGACCTTGAAGCGACTGATTTCCGCGGTCCTCATTCTGACACTGACCACGGCCCTGCCCGCCAGCGCCGCCGACAAACCCCACAACGTCGTCGTCTTCGTGGCGGACGGCTTGCGGTATGACAGCGTGACGCCGGAACGCGCACCCGCCCTTTATGCCGCGAAGAAGCGCGGCGTCGATTTCGTCAACAGCCATTCGGTCTATCCCACCATTACGACGGTCAATGCGTCAGCCATCGCTACGGGGCATTACATCGGCGACACGGGAAATTTCGGGAATTCAGTTTTCGTCGGCCGGCTCGATTTCGGCAAAACCTCGACGCCCTTTCTCGAAGACGATGAGGTGCTGGGTCTGATGAACGCGGAGTTCGGCGGCAACTACCTCAACGAAACAACGCTGCTAGCGGCTGCGCGCGCGGCGGGGTTTGCGACAGCTGCCATCGGCAAGACCGGCCCCACTGCCATACAGGACGTCACTGCGCGCGATGGCACGCAAACCCTCGTCATAGACGACGCCATTGGAAAGCCGAACGGCCTTCCTGTTCCGCCTGATATCGCCAGGGCTATCGCCGATGCCGGACTGCCGCCGAACGCGCCCAAGACGGCCGTGCCCAACACCGATCAGAACAGCTACATGCTCGCAGTTGCAACGAAAGTGGTGCTGCCGAAATTGAAAGCCGCTGGCAAGCCCTTCGTATTCGTGTTCTGGTCCCGCGACCCCGATGCCTCGCAGCACGGAACCAAGGATAGCGCGGGTAAACTTCCGACGGCGCAACGCGAATACGGCATCAACGGCCCAAGTGCTGTCGCAGGGGTACGCGATGCCGACGATACGTTTGCCGGCCTTATGAGGGCACTGAAATCCCAAGGTTTGGATCGCACGACGAACGTGTTCATCACTGCCGATCACGGCTTTTCGACCATCGTCAAATCCGTAAACCGCAATACAAGCAAAGCCGCCGAATTTGAGACCGACAGCGGCGATCCTGTCGATCTTCCAAGCGGTTTCGTCGCCATCGACATTGCATCCGAACTTAATTTGCCGCTGTTCGATCCCAACTTGAAGCGCACTGTGGATTATCGCGCGGGCCATCATCCCGCGTTTGGTAATGGGTTCATCGGCAACGATCCCAAGGCGCCGGAAGTCATCGTGGTCGCCAATGGCGGCTCGGAGCTAATTTATCTGCCTGCGCATAATTCGAACGAACGGTTGCACCAGATCGTCGATTTCCTGACGAAACAGATCTATGTGAGCGGCATATTCGTCAACGACAAATATGGCAAAATACCCGGCACATTACCGATGAGTGCCATCAACTATCGCGGCAGCGCAAAAACACCTCAGCCTGCAATCATCTTCAGCTTCGCTTCATCTGCCCTGCCCGGTTGCGAACCGTTGCTGCTATGCGCCGCCGAATATGCCGATACATCTCTGAAGACCGGCCAGGGAATGCATGGCAGTTTCAGCCGTTCCGACACGCGAAATTTCATGGCCGCGTTTGGGCCGGATTTCCGGCGACACTTCGCCGACCCCGCGCCAATCAGCAACGCGGATATTGCGCCGACGGTGGCCACGTTGCTCCACCTCGACATCATGCCCAAAGGAGCTCTCACAGGTCGCGTGATCTCGGAAGCCCTTAAAGGCGGCAAGCCGTTGGCTTTTACGCGCGAACACTTGGTGTCCCAACCCGCCGCTAACGGTCGGGTCACCCGCCTGGACCGGCAGTCGGCCGGAGGACGACGATATTTCGATGCCGCAGGCTTTCCCGGACAGACCGTGGGGCTGTCAGGCCCCTGAGAAAATACGCCCAGCAGCCGAAATTCCCATACACAGACGGCCCGAATCCGTTATAGCCGATCTATGCGGATTGTGGATTCCACGGGGGAACTGGAAGTCCTGACGGCCGAACTGGCCAAAGCCCCCTACATCGCGCTCGACACCGAGTTCATGCGCGATCAGACCTATTGGCCCAAGCTCTGCCTCATCCAGGTGGCGGCGCCCGGCGTCGAGGCGATCATCGACCCGTTGGCTGCGGGCCTCGATCTGTCGTCGTTCCACGCCCTGCTCACGAACGCCAAGATCGTGAAGGTGATGCACGCTGCCCGGCAGGACATCGAAATCTTCTTCCATCAAGCAGCCGCTATTCCAGATCCGCTGTTCGACTCACAGGTCGCCGCGATGGTGTGCGGCTTCGGCGAAGCGGCATCGTACGAAACGCTCGCGCGCAAACTTGCCCATGTCGAAATCGACAAATCCGCGCGTTTCACCGATTGGAGCCGCAGACCGCTCAGCCCCCGCCAGCTCGAATATGCGCTCGCCGACGTTACGCATCTGCGCACGATCTATGAGGCGTTGTCGAAAGACCTCGCGCGTACCCATCGTACAAGCTGGGTGGAAGAGGAAATCGCGGCGCTCAGGGATCCGAACCTTTACCGGCTTGAGCCGAAGGATGCATGGAAGCGCCTGAAGCCGCGCACTTCCAGCAAGAAATTCCTCGCGATCCTCGCCGCTGTCGCGGCCTGGCGCGAACGCGAGGCGCAGACACGCGACGTGCCGCGAAACCGCGTGCTGAAGGACGAAGCGATTCTGGAGATTGCCGCCCACCCGCCGGAAGATGCGGCCTCTCTCGAACATATCCGCGCCGTCCCGAAAGGCTTTGGCGCTTCGCGGCAGGGCAAGGGATTGCTTGAAGCCATCGCGGAGGGCCGCCATTCGCAGCCGCCGGAAGGCTTCGTGATGGAACGCCCGCGCCGTAAGCACGAGCCGTCGCAATCCGCCATCGACCTGTTGAAGACCTTGCTGCGTTTGCGTGCCGAAGAAGCTCGCGTGGCGCCGCGCCTCATCGCCAATTCCGACGACATCGAAAAGCTCGCCGCGTTCGAAGACGATGGCGTTGCAGCCCTACATGGCTGGCGGGAAGAAGTGTTCGGTCGCGACGCGCGCGCGTTGCGCGAGGGGAAACTCGCGATCGCGCTGAAAAAAGGCGAAGCGGTGGTGGTGGAAACGGCTTAGGCCGCCCAATCCGACATTGGTGTGGGCGTCAGACCGAAGCCGGACTCGAAATCCTGGAAGATCGTCACCAGCTCTTCCGCGTCGGCGCGGCCGGAATGTCCGGGCGGGAAGCGATAACGCCAGAAGCTGGCGATGTGGGAGATCGCGCCCATCTTCTCGCCGATGGAAAGGAACATCGCAGGCGCGCCCAAAAGAAAGTCGCGGAATGCCGATGGCTGGCCGTGCTCCACCAAATTGGCATAGGCGTTGTCATAGACGCGCAATGTATTGCTCACGTGCACGCCCGTCTGACGGATATTTTCGATAATGCGTTCCTTGGATGCACCGATATAGGTGATGTATTCCGCGCTTAATGCACCACCTGCTTTTACGGCCTTCAATTCGCGCACGACATCTCGAAGCTCAGGCCACAGGTTTTGCATGCACCATTTGTAGTAGAGGAAGCCGCGCCAGCTGAACACACCTTCGCGAAACGCCTCGCCATCAAGTCCCAATGTCGCGCGCAGCGGCGCCAGCTTTTCATCGACTTCGGTAGACAACAGTGCAGAAACGAGTTTCGCGGTGGAAGACTCCTTGCCGCCCAATCCCGCCAACTGAATCAGCGAGCGAATGTTCGCCGAGACGTATTCATACATCCGGCCCTTGTCGGCCTGGCTGATCGCGAAATAGCAGTCCGCAATATCGTAGTGATGGATACGCAGATGTTCCCGCAACAGGAACGGATCGAGCGACGGCACCGTGTTGATGAGCTTCAGTACGTCGAGATCGCGATCCATCGTGCCTTCGCGATAATTGCCGATCTGCTGCATGGCTTCCTGGAAGCCGCGCTGCTCGAAGAAGAACGAACGCCCGCCCAACCGCAAATCGTTCAGATCGAACGGTACGATTACCTTGGTCGCTACCGAACGTGGCGACAGGAACAGATAAGTCTCGTCGGCCCGCACGCGATGCTTAAGCAGGATCGCCGCGTTCATCACCGGCGACTGGAACAGGGCGCGCGTTTTGTAGTCGTCCTCGCCGCCATGGTCCTTGGCGATGGCCATGAGGTTGAGTACGCGGCTGGTCGAGGCATTGCCCAGCGCGTTCAGATATCGGACGGATCGGTCGAGATACATGGTTCCACCGGCCACTTCGAACCGGCGAAGATAGCCAAGCTTGCTTAACGCCTAGTTGGCTGGAAAGCAGGTTTTCCGAGGAACTTCAGTCCGGGTCGGGCCCGCCGGTCAGGAGGTCGTCACCTTCCTCCTCCCCCGTGTAGGGGTCTTCGTCGG
>CAZTCU010000110.1:0-8041 GCA_964612235.1 uncultured Rhizobium sp. | reverse complement strand
CTAGCCGAAGATCACCTTCTCTTCGCCAAAGAAAAGAGGCGATTGCGGCAGGTCGATGAACTTGCGTTCGTCCTCGAGCAGCGCGAGCCCCGCCGCTTCGCGTTCCGGCGTGGGGTTCGCGAAGACATCATCGAGCGAGTCCCACCACAATTCGGCAACGCCATCATACATTTCCGGCGCATGCCGGGTTGCACGTATGCCGTCGTTGATCTCGGGCGAACCGGAATGGAATTGAACGTAGCGCCGAATGCGCAAAACGTCTCGATGCCTTGCTACCAGCGGCGCGTGCTTTTCGTGCCAATAGGTCTGAAAGGCTTCACGGCTGAGGCTCGGCAGGCGTTTCAGGCAGAATGTCAGCTTTATCATTGGCGCGTTTCCGATATTGCAGAATGCGCATTAAGCCGCGACAGTAACGTAAAGGACAAGGTGCTTCCGTGATCGACGGCTTTTGCGATCCCGAATTTTCCCGGTTGCGAGACGCTTTTGCCGCCAATTTTGCGGAGCGCGGCGAACTGGGGGCGGCTATTGCGCTGTCCGTCCGGGGCCGGGTTGTCGCTGATCTGTGGGGCGGCTGGGCCGACGGTGCGCGCAGCAAGCCGTGGCGGCGGGAAACGTTGGTCAATTTCTTCTCTGTCAGCAAGGCGCTATGCGCGATCTGTGCGTTGCGTCTGGTGGAGCGCAACCGGATTGGGCTTGACGCACCGGTTGCACGCCTCTGGCCGGAGTTTTCTGCGAACGGGAAGGAAAACATCACCTTGCGCGATCTTCTCTCGCATCGCGCAGGCTTGCCTGCTTTGCGTGCGCCGCTGGCCGAAGGCGCAATGCTCGATTGGAACGCAATGACCGAGGCGCTTGCTGCGGAAACTCCGTGGTGGCCGCCGGGTACGGCGCACGGCTACCACGTCAACACGTTCGGATTCCTGATAGGCGAGGTTGTCCGTCGTGCCTCCGGTAAACGCATCGGTCAGATGCTGCGAGAAGAAATAGCGCGTCCATTGGATGCCGACGTTCATATCGGGCTACCGACGAGCGAGCACGAGCGTACTGCGGAATTCCTCTGGCCTGATGGTGCGTGGCCAACGCAATCGCCCCCGGTTGGTGATTTCGATCTGATGCGCTGGAATGCCTACTGGAATCCTCCCGGCATTTCAGGAGCACGTTGGGTCAACCGCCCGGCTTGGCGGTTGGCCGAGATTCCGTCGACCAATGGCCATGGAACGGCGCGGGGGATTGCGCGTGTCTATGCAGCCCTCGCCAATGGCGGCATGATCGACAACGTTCGCATATTGGAGGCAGAGACACTGGCCCTTGCAACCACTGAACAATCTTCGGGAGAAGACCTTGTCACGCAGCGGCCATCGCGCTTCGGCCTCGGATTTCAGCTCACACAGACCGAACGGCCTCTCGGACCGAACGCCGGTTCCTTCGGTCATTTCGGTGCGGGCGGATCCGTGGGGTTCTGCGATCCCGAAACTGGCATTGCGTTCGGTTACATCACCAACGACATGGGCCCTCGTTGGCAAAACCCGCGTAACCGAGCCCTGATCGATGCCATTTACGCGAGTTTGTGATTTGACGATTCTGGCCCACGCATTCGCCATCGGATTCGTCGTGCTCTTTTCGGTCCGCTTTGTTGCGGCGGCGCAAGAGCACGGGGAGCGCGAATTCCAGGAATGCAAGGATTGTCCGAAGATGATCGGCGTTCCGGCGGGCAATTTTGTCATGGGCAGCCCTGCGGGCGAAAGCGGCCGGTTCGACAACGAGGGACCGCAACACGTCGGTTCGATCAAGGCATTCGCGTTGGGCAAATATCCGGTCACAAGCGAACAGTTCATCGCCTTCTTGCGAGACACTGGCTATCAGCCCGCGCCCTGTAACCCCATTCTCGATATGAAATGGAGTGTTCCAAAACGCGGACTTGCTTTTCCTCCAAGCACGGCCGAACCGCCCAAATGGCCCGCGGTGTGCATCGATTGGCGCGATGCCGAAGCTTACATCGCCTGGCTGAACGAAAAGGTGCACCGCGAACGGCCTTCTCTCGGAAACAGAAAGGGTCCGTACCGCCTTCCGACAGAAGCAGAGTGGGAATATGCCGCCCGCGCGGGAACGAAGACCGCGCGCTGGTGGGGTGACGAGATCGGCACCAACAAAACCAACTGCAACGGTTGCGGCAGCAGATGGGACAACCATGTGCTCGCCGACGTGGATGCATTTCCGCCCAATCCTTTTGGATTATACGGCATGCTCGGCAACGCCTGGGAGTGGACGGCCGACTGCTGGCATCCCAATTATGTGGGCGCTCCGCGTGATGGCAGCGCATGGACGAGCGGCGATTGCACGAGGCATGTCGTACGCGGGGGCTCCTGGGACAATCTGCCGATCTTCGTCAGGTCGGCGGCACGCAGCGGCAGCATGCACAATGGCGGCGAATACGATTATTCAAGCCTTGCAGGATTCAGGCTTGCGCGCGACTTGCCTTAGCGCAACGTATCTTTGGGGTTGAGCAGCAACGTCAGTTCCATAACGCTTTCGTATCGGCCCGCTGGCAGTTCGATCGGCGACGAAAGCAACACGGCGTTGCGCGCGCTGATGGCGACATCGCGATAGATCTTGTCCTTCGCGGCGCGCGCGCTTTCGACGATCTCGGCCTTGGTCACGACGCCGCGGCTGGTTATTTCGATGCGGATGGGAATCGCAACATCGCGATTGCCAAGTCGGTTGAGATCGAGACTCCAGCGACGCTCAACCTGCGCCCGTATATAGTCGCGCATGCTGTATGTCGCATGCGGCCCGCGTTTGGCACCATCGCTCTCCGCCGACACGTTCGATGCGCCGGTTTCATCATTCTCCAGCGGGGTTTCGCTTGGCGGCGCACGTAATTTCGACAAAGTGCGGAGCTTCGATTCCAATTCGTCTGGAACGGGTTTCTGTTTGTCGGGTGCAATGCCGCTCGGAACTGGATTGTATTTCGGGCGGGGCGCAGCCCGTTCTTGCGGCGCCAGTGCTTTCAGTGGCTGCGCAGGGGAGGCCGTTTCTTCGCCAAGCTGAACCATATCCACTGGCACGATGCGAAAGGGCGGTACCGGAGGTTCGCGATGTCCATGTTTGATGAGCAGCAAAAGTAATAGAGCGGCCAAGCCATGCAGAAACGCCGAAGCGGCGAAGCCTGCGCCAACATTGCGATCTTGTAGGGATCGCTTTTCGGCCAAGGCCGGGCCCGCAATCGCTGGATTGAACATATCTGACGGCATCCAACCCCGACGATACGCGATCCGCATGGCGGATGGGGTGAGATTCGAACTCACGGGACCCTTGCAGGCCCGGCGGTTTTCAAGACCGCTGCCTTAAACCACTCGGCCACCCATCCTTGTGCCCGGCTCTACCGCCGAAAAGGCCAGCCTGCAACCGGCGGCGGTTGAGGCGAAGGGGAGGCATCGGCTAGCGTTCTAGTGATTCGAATGGATTTCCCCTCTTGTTGCGTGCGTTGCGATCCGCTGCGGCGGCTGCGTTGCTTGCCCTGTCCGTCGCGGCCTGCGCCACGCGGCCGGGGCCGCCTCCGCCGGAAAATCACGAAGTCAGCCTTCCGTCCGCTGCCGGGATTTACAAGATTGGAAACCCCTATCAACAGGATGGTATCTGGTACTATCCGCACGAACAGCCGGACTATGACGAAACCGGCGTTGCATCCTGGTATGGCGCCGAATTCCACGGTCAACGAACGGCGAATGGCGAGGTTTTTGACTCCAAGGCGCTTACAGCCGCCCATCGCACGTTACCGATGCCGGTGAATGTGCGGGTTACTAATCTCGATAACGGGCGTTCGCTGATCGTAAGGGTGAATGATCGAGGTCCGTTTGCCAGGGGGCGCATCATCGACGTGTCTGAGCGCGCAGCGGACCTTCTGGGATTCAGGCTTCAGGGCACCGCGCGGGTGCGTGTCACCTATATGGGGCGCGCGCTCCTGCCGGGTGGACAGCCTGTAGAGGAAACGCCGCCCGAGATCGCGACTGCCGTACCCGCTGCCCCAACCAGCAAGGTGGACACGAGCGCGCTCAATATCGTGCCCGGCACCACCGTCGCTCCTCCCGTTCAGGTGGGCGAGCTTCGCGCGCCGCCGCCCACCAGCTTGCAACCCGCACCGCCTATCGAGGAACCTGTGACAGGGCAGGTGATGCAAGTGCCGGTTCCGGCGGTCACGCATCTCTATGTGCAGGCCGGCGCATTCAGCACGCGGGCCAATGCGGAGCGGCTGAAGACCCGGCTGGCGGCGGCCGGCGGGCTGATGATCTCGCCGATCACACGCAACGGGCAGACGCTCTATCGTGTCCGAGTCGGACCGTTCGACGAGCTTTCGTCCGCCGACGCGGCATTGGCGCGGGTGGTCAAGCTTGGTAGTAACGACGCGCAAATCGTGGTCGATCAGTGAGTATGGCGATGTTCCTTCGGCGTCTTTCGTTGTGTGTGCTCCTTCTTTCGCTGGTCCATACCGGGGCGGCGCAAGCCCTGATAACGACCCAGGCAGAACACGCCGTTCTGATGGATGCCGAAACGGGTGACGTGCTGTGGGCCAAGGATGCCGACACACCCATGCCGCCGGCCTCGATGAGCAAATTGATGACGCTGGAAATGCTGTTCCAGCGTCTGAAAGACGGCCGCGTAAAGCTGACCGACACATTTCCCGTTTCGGAACGCGCTTGGCGCACGCAGGGTTCGAAGTCGTTTGTCGAATTGGGCGCGCGCATCCCGGTGGAAGACCTGATCCGCGGTATCATCATCCAATCCGGCAACGATGCCTGCATGGTCATCGCCGAAGCGCTCGGCGGTTCGATGGAGAACTTCGCCACCATGATGAATGCGCGGGCGAAGGAGATCGGCCTCAAGCAGTCGCATTTCGTCAACCCGGACGGGTTGCCGGAACCGCCGGGACAATTGATGTCGGCGATGGACCTCGCGAAACTGGCGCGTCATCTGGTTCGCGATTACCCGCAGTACTATCACTATTTCGGCGAACGCGAGTTCACCTGGCACAACATTCATCAGCCGAACCGCAATCTCGTCCTTGAAAAATTCCCTGGCGCGGATGGATTGAAGACAGGACACACCGATGCTGCCGGATATGGTGTGACCGCATCTGCCATGCGCAATGGCCAGCGATTGATCCTCGTGCTCAACGGCCTGCGCTACCCGGACAAGAACGACTGGTGGGCGGAACGCTATCGCGCGGAAGAAGCCGCTCGTATTCTTGAAATCGCATTTCGCGAATTTCGTCACTACAACCTGTTCTCCGCAAACGATGTGGTTGGCACCGCGAAAGTCTGGCACGGCACACAAGAGAGCGTGCCGCTGGTGCTTGGCGCTCCGCTCGGCGTGACCATGCAGGTGGATTCGCGCAAGAAGCTTAAAGTAGCGGTCCGCTACGATACGCCGATTGAGGCACCCATCGCCAAAGGCCAACGCATTGGCACGTTGACGGTTTCTGCTCCCGATTACCCCGCACGCAGCTACGCGCTTTACGCAGGCGTAGCCGTGGATCGCGCCGGTATCTTCTCGCGCGGTATCGAAGGCCTGTCTCTGCTTCTCGGCGGCAAGCATTCGCAATGAACAAGAATGGCCGCGCTCATTTCATCACCCTCGAAGGCGGGGAGGGCGCGGGGAAGTCTACGCAAGCCAAAAGACTTTCGGCGGAATTGCAGAAGCACGGCATTACCAGCGTGTTGACCCGCGAACCCGGCGGCTCGCCGGGGGCTGAGGAAATCCGCAAGCTTCTCGTCGAAGGCGAGCCCGGCCGCTGGGATGCGCTGACGGAAGCGCTTCTTATGTTCGCCGCGCGTGCCGACCATGTGGCGCGAACCATCAAGCCTGCGCTTGTCGCCCACAAATGGGTAATTGCCGATCGCTTCACGGATTCCACCTATGTCTATCAGGGTGTGGGCCGCAAATTGCGGGCGCAGAAGATTTCGGTCATCGAGGATGCCGTTCTCGACGGCCTCGAACCCGATCTGACCCTCATCCTCGACCTGCCGGTGCAGGAAGGGCTGAAACGGGCACACGCACGACGCGGAAATGAAACCCGCTTCGAGAAATTCGACCTCGATTTCCACCAGCGCCTGCGCGACGGATTCCATGAAATCGCCAAGGCGCATCCGGAACGCTGTGTACTGATCGACGCGTCGGGTTCCGAGGATCAGGTGGCGGACCGCATCTGGCGTGAAGTGCAATCGCGTTTCGGCATATGATCCGGCATGGCCAGACGTTCCGAACCCGTAACATTGCCGGAAGCCGACCGACTTGAGGGGCAACCGCACCCGCGCGAAGTCCACGAACTTGCCGGGCATCGCGAAGCGCTGGCGCGGGCCGCTCGAGCGATCCGCGGCGGGCGGCCGCCGCAGGCCTGGCTGATCACAGGGCCGTCCGGCATTGGCAAGGCGACGCTTGCCTATCGCATTGCGCGTTACCTTTTGCGTTACGGAGCGACGTCTGAAGGCCCGGAGGATCTGGCGGTGGCGCCCAAAGATCCCGTCAGCCTGCAGGTCGCAGCGGGTGCGCATCCGGGGTTGCTCATTCTGCGCCGCGCGGTGAACGAACGCACGGGCAAGCTGATGAACGTGCTCTCCGTCGAGGAAGTGCGGAAGCTCTCGTCGTTCTTCGGCATGACATCGGGTGCGGGCGGGTGGCGCGTGGCGATCATTGATACGGCCGACGACATGAACGATGCGGCGGCGAATGCGCTGCTCAAGACGCTTGAGGAACCGCCGGCGCGCGCGATGATCCTCGTTCTGTCGAACAATCCGGGGCGGCTTGTTTCGACGATCCGTTCGCGTTGCCAGCGCCTCGACTTGCGGCCGCTGAGCGAAAGCGAAATGGAAGCCGCTCTCAAAAAGAAATTGCCGGATCTCGATGACGAAGAACGTGCATCGCTGGCGCGGCTTTCGGGAGGCTCCATCGGCACTGCACTGGTGCTGGCCGAAGGGGAGGGCGTTGCACTCGCGCGCGAAGCCGATCGTTTGATCGAAAGCACCGGACATCCGGATATCCCGGCACTGTTGGCGCTGGGTGACAAACTTGCCCGAGCGACGGATGGGCTGGAGACGTTTGGGGTTTTCCTCGCCAATGCTCTCAGCGATCGCATTCGCGCCAAAGGTGAAACCGGCGGTGTCCGGCTCGACCGATGGATTGAAGCGAGTGAACGTGTGCGCTCCAAATTCGCGCGTAGCTCGGCGCTTTATCTCGATCCGCGGCAAACGGTGGTGAGCGCGGCAATCACGCTGGATGAGGCCAAACGGTACGGAACGCTCTGAATGCTGGTCGACAGTCATTGCCATCTCGATTTTCCCGAATTCGCGCCGGAGCTGGACGCCGTGGTCCAGCGCGCGGCGGATGCCGGTGTGCGGGTTTGCGTGAGCATCGGCACGACGTTGGAGAAATTCCCGCAGGTGCAAGGCGTCGCCGAACGATTTCCGAATGTGTGGTGTTCCGTCGGCATTCATCCGCATGACGCGGAAAAGGAATTGCTGGAGGATTCCCTGCCGCTTCTCGAACGCGCGCGACACCCAAAGGTCGTGGCCATCGGCGAAACGGGGCTCGACTACTATTACGAACACAGTCCGCGAGACGAGCAGAAGCAGAATTTCCGCGCCCACATTTCCGCCGCGCGGGAAACGGGATTGCCGCTTGTCGTGCATACGCGCGACGCGGAAGACGACACCATTGCGATTTTGCGCGAAGAAATGGGGAAGGGCGCCTTTACCGGATTGATCCATTGCTTCACGGGCACCAAGAAACTGGCCGATGCGGCACTGGGTTTGGGTTTCTGTATTTCGGTTTCCGGTATCGCGACCTTCAAGAAATCCGATGAGTTGCGCGCGGTGCTGAAAGACGTTCCGCTCGACCGGCTTCTGGTCGAAACGGACGCGCCGTATCTCGCGCCCATGCCGCACCGGGGAAAGCGCAATGAACCGGCGTTTGTTGCGCACACGGCTGCGGCTCTGGCAAATCTTAAGGGCGTCAGCGTCGAGGAAATGTCGGCGCGGACCACTGAAAA
>CAZTCU010000109.1:0-8084 GCA_964612235.1 uncultured Rhizobium sp. | reverse complement strand
CGTCTATGCGCTGATGGCAATCGACCGTGACGTCATGCGAGTACTACAGGTTCCCATACAGAAAAGCCTCAATCTCACCGATACCGAACTAGGCCTGTTGACGGGCATCGCCTACGCTCTCTTTTACGCCACCATGGCCATTCCGGTCGCCCGTGTTGCAGAGCACGTAAACCGTTCACGCATGATCGCGGTCTGCATCGGGATATGGTCCACGATGACATGCTTCTGCGGCTTGGCGGCGAGTTTTCCGTTGCTGTTTCTCTGCCGTGTGGCGGTCGGTTTTGGGGAGGCCGGAACCTATCCTATTTCAAGCTCCGTGGCGGCCGATTATTTTCCGAAGAGCGAACGGGCACTGGCTCTTGCGGTGTTCGCTATCGGGTTATCACTCGGCGGCATCATCGGCCCGGCGCTGGCTGGTACACTCAGCTATTACTTCGGGTGGCGACAAGCTTTCATCGCCTTGGGGTTGGTTGGGCTCGTATGGGTGCCGCTTGTGCTTTTTACCGTGCGCGACCCCAAACGTGGCGCGCTCGACGACGACGCTGACAAGACGCTGCGCGCAACGCCACCCAGTTTCCTGCGCTGCCTCACGATCATGTGGCGTACGAAATCGTTCCGTTACATGATCTATGCGGTGGGATTGCATGCCGGTGTATGGGGCGGACTTGCCGCGTGGACCGCACCATACCTCTCGCGGATGTTCCACTTCACACTTGCCGAATTGGGTATCCTCATCGGCTTGCTCCTGGGCGGCGGCGGAATGTTGGGCAATCTCGCGTCCGGCTTTGCCTGCGACCGTCTGGGGCGGCGCGATCCGCGTTGGTTTGCTTTCATTCCGGGCATTGCATCACTACTGGTGATACCGTTTGGGCTACTGCAATTTTATCTCGGCAATTCCACCCTGGCGATTGCTGCGGGAGTTGTCACGATCTTCTGGCTTACAGTATTTGCGCCGCCTAACATCACACTCACGCAAAACCTGATGGTGCCGCAGATGCGCGCCACAGCCGCCTCCATAAGCCTGCTTGCAACGAGTCTGCTGGGAAGCGCAGGGCCCTTTGTTGTGGGGTTCGTCAGCGATTATGCGTTTCGTCGGGGGGCCGACAATGTGCAATCGGTCCGATATGGCATCGTGGTTTTGCTGGCGGTTGAAATCGTCGCGGCGTTTTATTTCTGGAAATGCGCCACCTATCTGCGGGCCGATTTTGTCCGTGATCGTTCTCTGGATGCGGGTGAGCCCGACATTCTGGAAGACGCTGTCAAGGCAAGCAGCGCCGTGGAACTCTGAGGCGAAAGTCAGGCCGCGAGCTTGCGCATGCGGGGGACGATTTCCGACGCATGTTCGAGATAGCGTTCGAGTTGTGCCCTGCCCTTGTGGCTCGGCGAGCAACCAAGCACCACGGTCGTAGCGCCTGCTTCGACATATTCTTCAAGCTTGTCCATGCACTGCTGCACGCTGCCGAGTGCGTAATATCTTTTCAGCCGCTCCCGATCGACGTTTTGGAAGCCACGGATATCGCTCATGAGATCGCATGCGGCGTCGACCGTCTCGGCAGGCACCATGAAGGTGGTCACTGCGATGGTAAGCTCGGAGAAATCGCGCTTTTGCTCGTCGCAGATCTCCTTCAGGCGGTCGATGCGATCTTTGAGCTGCTTTGGATCTATGAGATATGGAAGATAGCCGGAGGAATACTTCACCGCCCGCTGCAATGCCGCTTCCGAACGGCCACCCACCCACAATCTCGGGCGAGGCCCGCGATACGTATGATTGCCGCCCTGGTCCATCACCGCATCATGGAATTTGGCGAAACGGCCTTCATAAGAGACCGGCTTTCCCGGTTCTGCGCTCCACAACAGTTGCGCCACTTCGATGGTCTCGTTCGTCCAGGCGCCTCGCTGCTTGATGTCATTGCCAACGACTTCAAATTCTTTCGCGACATCGCCGCCGGGACCGATACCGATGGTGAGTTGACGCTCCGCGGCCCAAGCTGCGGTGAGAACACCTTTTGCAAGAACGGCCGGCGGGCGAAACGGCGCCACCAACACCGAAGTACCTAACGGAATATGATCGGTCGCGCCTGCGAAAATGCCGAGTGTGGCGATGCCATCGACATAGTGAAGAATGTGATCGCCGGCCCATAGAGAATCGAAACCCGCATTTTCGATCGCCTGACCGAAAACCTTGGGGCTGAATTGTCCGCCCATATACATTGCGCCAATTTCGATCACTGCGCCCTCCCGACGGACGAAGGACGCCCGTTCTATATCGATTGGGAACGAGTATTCCACGCAAAAATAGTCTATTCAATCGCATATTTTATGCGACCAGATCGAGGTGAACTCCCTTCGCAGCGGCGATCGCAAGGTCGGCCGGTGTGTCAATATCGAGCGCAAAGCCTAACCGGCGAACGACCTGCTGCCGACCCTGCGCTGCTACAACGTGCTTTAAGAAGCTGCCGGGCCCGAACGCGAAGTCGAAATCCGCAGCATGGGTTAAGGCGAGAGCGTTGGTCCCCGTGCCGTGACGATCCGGCGCGATAGCGCAGCCGGATCTGGCTGCGACAAGCAATACAGTTACATCCAATTTTGACACAACTGGAAGATCTGCGTGAATCACGAGGATCGCTTCATCTTTAAAATTTGCGGTCGCTGCCACAAGTTCACAGTTGAGTCCTTGCCCCTTGTCTGCCAGCCAGCTGCCTTGCCACCGTTTCGGCCGCTCTTCCGACAGCACCACAACATCCGAAATTGTCGGAACGGACAGCAAAACCCCGCTCACATGCTCAAACATGCGCTCTACCAACCGCATTCGCTCGGTCGGCCCCAGTGCACTGGAAAGTCTTGTCTTTCCTTGCGCCGGAGATCGGAGGGGAACGATGGCAACCCAGCGCATCAGCCAATATCTCCCGCCAAGGCAAGCGCCGCTTTCGCAACGCGTATCCGATCCTCTAGGGAAATCATGAGCGTATCTGCGCTGGCATGCGCGATATTAACCCCGGCATCGTCATCTCGCGTGTCCAGCAGCAGGCCATCGATCAGCGGAGCGTAGTGGATCGCAATCGTTGCTGGTGTGATAGGCAAATTCAACTCGGCCATCAGCTTCGCTGTTGGGCCTTTTACCGCCTTTCCGCCGACCAGCGGCGAAATCGCGACCACTGGCGCCGCGGCCGAAACTAGCGCCGCTTTGATCCCAGGAATGGCCAAAATCGGATCGACACTCAAATACGGATTGGAAGGGGCGATAAAGATGGCGCACGTTCGTGGATCGTTGATGGCTTCAACAACGCCGGGTGCTGGTAGTGATATCTCAGCACCGTCAAAGAGCACGGCGCGGACCACGGGTTCGCAGCGGCGCGCGACGAAGTAATGTTGAAAATCCAGTGTGCCCTCGGCGGTTTCGAGGATCGTGGAAACTCTCTGGTCGCTGGCAGGAAGAACCGACATGGCGATGTCCCACCTGCTAGCGAAATCCGCGGTGATTTGCGACAACGATATACCGCGCCCAAGGCGCTCGCTACGAAGAACATGAAGCGCCAGATCGCCGTCGCCCAGCGCGAACCAATCCGGCCCACCAAGCGAACGAACCTGCCGCATGAATGTCCAACTTTCGCCCTCGCGCCCCCAACCCTGTTCGGCGTTTGCTTTGCCTGACAACGTGTAGAGAAGCGTATCGATATCGGGCGAGACGTGAAGGCCGAGATGCCGAAAATCGTCTCCCACATTGACAACGGCTGTGAGCTTGGCGGGCTCAATGAGCCGCGAGAGGCCAAGAACGAATTTCGCGCCGCCAACCCCACCGGTCAGGACAACAACTCTGTCTTTCATTGGAAAAGATCTTCCGAAAGGGGTCGGATGAGCGCGGATGCTTTTGCATCGGCCGCACTCCATGAAAGGCCGCGTATCAGCGCCGCGGGCACGCTTTCATTGCCTTCCCCGGTAGCAAGTCCCGCGGCAGTGGCCGCCATGTCCGCAAATGCAATCTGCGTGACTTCGAGCGGCCTGCGATCGCGGTCTGGTTGCCCACGTTTGTCGATGAGTGAGGGCACACCGCTGGCACCCAGCGCCACATTGACGACACCATATCGCCAGGGCCGCCCGAAACTGTCCGATATCACGATGCCCGGCGCGGCACCAAAACGGGTATGAAATCTCTCGTGGAGCAGGGCCGCCGAAGCGTCCGGATCAAGGGGAAGCAATAAAACCATTTCCGCATCGACCGGGCCGATGTTGGAGCGGTCGACGCCGGCATTCGCCATCACGAAGCCGTTGCGATGCCGCGTAATGAGAACATTGGGCACCGCTCGCACGACAGCAACCGATTCAGAAAGCACCACTTCAACGAAGCGCGGGTCCTTGTGCACGAGTTCGGCAAGTTTTTTGGCTTCAGCTCCGGGCCGAATCGACGCAAGATCGACAAAGCGATCCTCGGATTTGGAAATTATTTTTTGCGTCACTACCAAAATATCGTTGGCCCGCGGCGAAATATCGGCGCTCTCCAGGGCATGAAACAGTATTGCGGCAAGATCATCTCTTGGCCGGACTTCGCATATCTCTCGCAGAGGATGGATTTCGATCATCGGCTGCCTTATCTGCCGGGTTCGATCAGTTTACCTGTGATCCTGATACCTGCTCCGTCTACAGAATAAGTCCGATTAAGAAAGATCAAAACGGAAGTCAGAGCTTCGGCCGCAGCGGAATTCGCCAGCGCACCACCATGCAAGCCACGCAAACCAACATCCTTGGCAAGCCGTACGATCTTTTCCCGTGCATCCTTGTCGTCACCGAAGACGAGCACGTCGCAATCCACGGCTTCATCCGTTGCGAGCTTGTGCGCGGCCACGTTGTGAAAGGCCGACACGACCGTCACACCTGCCCCCAGCATCGCTTGCGCGCGCGTGGCCGCACTTCCCTCGCTCGGCAACTGGACCCGCATCACCTTGGGAGGAACTAGGGGCACAGTTGTGTCGACGACGATCTTTCCGGCTGCCTTTGGCGCAATCTCGCGGAGCGCGTCGCCTTGTGCCGCAAATGGCACCGTTATGATAACGATATCGCCTATGTTCGCTGCTTCGGCATTGGTCGTTCCTGTGATTCCAAGGCCAAGATTTTCCGCTGCCGCTCGGGCGCTTTCGGCAGAACGCGAACCGATGACGACCCTGTGACCTGCTTTCGCCAGGCGCCGCGCCAAGGCCGCGCCCAAATTGCCAGTTCCGCCGACAACGGCAATCGTTTCCGCACTCATCTTTCAACCCCGATAATTTTACGCTCCGGCAAGGGCGAAATCTTCTCGCCGGATCTTTTGATATAGCGTCGAGCGTCGATGCGCGGTTCGGCCGGCGTCGGCCGCCAACCGCATCATCTGTTGTGGGTCACATAACTGGCCGTTTCTGCCACCGGCAGCACGGGTGATGGATTCGTCCATCAAGGTGCCACCAAGGTCATTTGCACCGGCCCTCAGTGCCGACACAGCACCGCCGCCGCCCATCTTCACCCAACTGGTCTGGATATTGGCAATGAGAGGGTGCAGGGCCAGACGCGCGATAGCATGCATCAGCAAAGCTTCCCGAAAGCTTGGACCTGAACGCGCCTTTCCTTTGCGCCAGATCGGCGCCTCCATGTGAACAAAAGGCAGCGGCACGAATTCCGTGAAGCCACCGGTTTCTTCCTGCAGATCGCGGATGGCGAGCAGGTGGCGCGCCCAACTTTCATAACTATCGACATGACCGAACATGATAGTGGCCGTCGACCGCAAACCGACCTCATGTGCCGTGCGCATGACATTCAGCCATTCGCTTGTGTTGAGTTTGTCCGGGCAGATTATGGCTCGAACGTCGTCGTCCAAAATCTCCGCGGCCGTGCCTGGGAGCGTAGAAAGACCGGCTTTTTTCAATTCCAACAAATATTGCCGCAAGGATAGGCCCAGGGTCCGTGCACCGTGCGTGATTTCGAGGGGCGAGAAGGCGTGGATATGAATATCCGGTGCCGCTTCGCGCACGACACGCAGCACGTTCAGATAGGTCGAGCCGTCGAAGTCCGGATGAATGCCTCCTTGAAGGCAAACTTCCGAGGCGCCGCGGGCAACCGCTTCGGCGGCGCGCCTTGCGATCTCTTCCAGATCAAGATTGTAAGCGGGTCCTCGCAATGCCTTGGCTGTGCCCTTGGAAAAGGCACAGAAACCGCAACGGTAAAGACACATGTTCGTATAGTTGATATTGCGGTTCTCGACATAGGTCACCACATCGCCGACTGCCTCTCGCCGCAAAGAGTCGGCCGCATTCGCGACGCGCGCAACATCTGGCCCAGATGCCTCAAAGAAATGGACGATCTCCTGAACCTCGAGCCTGTAGCCCGAAGCGGCACGATCAATGATCGCGTCGATTCCGGCAGTAGCCACACTCCGTGCTGTTGCCGGTAAAGGTGGAACTGGGTCGCCGGTGCCGGCACGCCACTCATCGGAAATTGGTAGCCCTCTCGCATCCACCATCCGTCGCACCCGGCCAGCGAGCTGCGGATCGAGCCAGTCTTCGGGATGTTGCGCAAAGGCTGGGCCGATTGCGAGGCGCTGCTCAAGGACGCGGCCGGCCTTGGCGGTCGCGGCGCAAAGTACGTCGAGATGAGGCCAAGGCGCTTCAGGATTAACGTAATCGCACGTTACCGGCGAAACCCCTCCCCAATCATTCACGCCCGCGCGGAGCACTTGCCCCAGTGCATCCGGTTGCAGATTGGGAGGAGCCTGGATCGTCATCCCCGGGCCAAGGATCAAACGCGCAACAGCGATCGTCCACAAATGCTCATCAAGAGATGGTTCTGGAAAGTCGGCCATGCGCGTGTGCGGCTTGGCACGGAAGTTCTGGATGATGACTTCTTGTATGTGGCCGCGACGCGCGTGCGCATCACGAATCGCGACGAGCGCGTCGATACGCTCCGCACGAGTTTCACCGATGCCGATGAGAATTCCAGTCGTGAAGGGAACGCGCGCCCTGCCTGCAGCTTCGACAGCCTTAAGCCTTCGCGCCGGTACCTTGTCGGGGGAGCCATGATGTGCTCCTCCACGTTGAGATAATCGGTCCGAGGCTGTTTCCAGCATCAGCCCCATCGAAGCCGAAACCGGACGCAATGCTGCGTAGTCAATATCGTTCATCAAGCCGGGATTGAGATGCGGCAGGAGGCTGGTTTCACGCAGTACCAACTCCGCGACGTCCCGGAGATACGAGAGCGTCGTTGCGTGACCGAGTTTTTCAAGGGCTGTGCGTGCGGCGCCATAACGGTCTTCGGGGCGGTCGCCAAGCGTGAAAAGCGCTTCGCGGCAACCGGCCCGTTCGCCTTGTCGCGCGATGTCCAAAACATCCTCAGGTCGTAGATAGGCTGTGCCGGCTTCACGCGGCGACGTGGCGAATGTGCAGTAGTGACAGACGTCGCGGCAGAGTCGCGTCAGCGGTATGAAGACTTTGCGCGAATAGGTGACACGCGCACCGAACCCCGCGATGGTCAACCGCTCGCTCTTATCAATCAAAGTAGCGAGATCGGCATTTTTGAGAGCCCGGACGATTTCGTCCGACGTCATCGAATAGGAAAAACCGGAGAGCATTGTATTGTTTTCCATACCGGCTTTTGTGCGGCCCAAACCTGCTGGCGCCCGAGGCACAAGGCCAAGTTTCTCAATAGCTTAAAATATGCGCATAGATCAACTTGTCCATTGAAACTGCCGCTAGGATCGTATGCCCAAAGGGGTGTCTCGGCTGCTAGGTCGTTCGCAAGATTAGGCCTACGGTATTGAAAAACAGACTGCCGGAGATGAGAAGCGCGTTGCGAAGCTCATGCAAGGACTGGCGCGCGCCCCCTTCGCCGCGCAACTGCGTGATGGCTTCGCGGACGTGGCCGGCAGACTGATTGCCGCCTTCGGACAATGCCCCACCATGCGGATTTACGAGAATTTTGCCGCCGATCTTGATGCGGTTTGTCGCGGCGTCCCAATTGGCCTTGATGAAGTCCTTTGCCTCGCCAGGCTTACAATATCCCGCAACCTCGATGTCGTTCATCATGATGACCGAAAACCCAAAAAAAAAAAAAAAAATATCCATATC
>CAZTCU010000108.1:7107-8289 GCA_964612235.1 uncultured Rhizobium sp. | reverse complement strand
TACAGGGTAGGGCGTGACCTCGCGGGCGCCCGTTCGGGAAGGGGCCTGGCGATCCTTTTTCGTGAAGTCCGGGGGAGAAGTGTAGGTGCGGATGCGACCCGGTTGAGACCGGCTGTGCGCCGCCGCCGTGGCTTCGACACCAGAAGGCGGGCCCTGTCTGTCTTCCGACGTTCGACGAACATCGGAAGGCGGCGTCCGCCTTCTGGTTATGAGATCGAGTTCTCCTGCCTCAATGCACGAGCGCGCTATAGCCGTTCCACAAAATCTCGATGCCGATGCACAGCATGATGAAAGCGGTGAGGCGCACCACGACATTGGTGCCGGTCTTGCCCAGCACGCCCACGGTTTTCTCGGCGAAGCGGTAACAGAAATAGATCGTCAGCGTCATCGCGACGATGCCGGCGACGGCAGCGCTGCCCAGTGTCACAAGTTGGGGAATGGCGTCGTCATGCGGGCGTTGGCTGCCCAGCGTGATGGCGACCGAGATCGAACCGGGGCCTACGGTGAGGGGCATGGTGAGCGGGTAGAAGGCGTCTATCGTTCGCGCCGATGCCGCCTCCTCGCTGTCGGGCCGGTCGCTCGAATTGAGCAGCTTCCATCCGAACGACGTCACCACCAGTCCGCCCGCGATGCGCACCACCGGCAAGCTGATGCCGAAGAATTCGAGCACATGCGAACCCACGAACAGCGAGCCCAGGAGCAGGAAGAAGCTGTTGATCGCCACGCGGCGGGCAAGGGCGTTGCGTTGCGCATCGGTGCAGAATTGCGTCATGCCGAGAAACAGCGGCGCGCTGCCGACGGGATTCACGATGGGGAAAAGTCCCGCATAGATGATGAGGAACGTGCTGGCGAAGAGATTGGTCTGCCACATCCGTGCCAAATGTCCCGCGCAACTGCTTCGCGCTCATGTTAGCAGAAACGGCGTTCCCGCCTATTCGGCAAGATGGCCCGCGCCGGCCGGATGCCAGGTCAGTCTTTCGATGCCCGGCAGCGCGCGCAATTCGTCGAGGATCCGGGCACGGCTGTTTGGCCCTGCGAACTCGACCATTGCAGGTGAAGGCGCAAGCTGCGCTCATCCTTGCGATAGTCGAGCGAGAGATTGGCGATCTGGAAACCGTCGCGCTTGAAGACGAAAAGAAAGACGAACGCGATGGCTACAAGGCCGAGGCCAGGTGCGATATA
>CAZTCU010000108.1:0-7007 GCA_964612235.1 uncultured Rhizobium sp. | reverse complement strand
TGGCGGCGGTGGTGACGCCGGTGACAAGCCGGTCGCGCCTGACGATGGCGCCGGCGCCGATGAACCCCCTCGTGCAATTTTGGGTTGGCTCGCGGCGCGACGATGCAACTTGAGGGGCGGACGGGCGCAATCTTCGTGCGCATAAAAATTGCTTACACAGCTAATGGTCCGCGAAAAATCTTTCCGTTGCAGGCTTTTTTGCGCGTTCGTTCTCCCGGTCTTGTGAATATTTGATACAAATGCCTCCGGGTGGGGCAGTTGAGCAAAACGAAAACCGTTCTGGTTTTTGCGCCGGCGTTTTTGGCGGCGGTGCTGCTTTGGCCGCTGTGGAGCGTCGTTCTCCCCGCAATGTCGGATTATCCGGCGCATGTGTCCGCACTCTATGTGCAGATACATGGCGCATACGATCCCGCGCTCTCCCGCTTCTATCAGACCGAATGGGACTTCGTGCCCGATCTTGCATCCGAAATCCTCGTGCCGCTCATCGCAACGGCCGTTCCCTTCCTCGCATCGGTGAAATTGTTTCTGAGCCTGGCGCTCGTCATGTGGGTGGCTGCGCCGGTGGCGATCCATCATGCGCTGTACAAGCGCTTCGGCGTCTCCGCGCTGGCTGGCGCTCTCTTTGCCTACAACGCGGCGTTCATGTGGGGCTTCATCAATTTCTATTTCGCCTGCGGTCTGGCGCTTCTCGTCTTTGCGGCCTGGATCGCAACCGAAACCCGCGCGGGCGTTTTGCGCACGGCGCTCTTTGCGCTCGCGGCCTTCACGGTGTTCTTCGCGCACGCGCTCGGTCTGTTGCTGCTCGCCCTGTTGCTGCTGTTCTTCGAAATGATGCCGGTGGAAAACGATCGGCGCGGTTCGCTTTTGCGGCGAATGGGTGTCGTGGCGCTTGTGCTGTTGCCCTCGGCCGTCTTCTTTCTGTTCCTGCGCCCGCATGCGCAAGACGCCCATCAATTCAGCATCCACGTCATCGGCACGATCCCGTCGCGGCTTGCCTCCGCCATGCAGGATCGTTTCGATACGGCCGCCTATCTGCCGCTTGCGATTCTGATCGCCGCGACAGGCGCCGGATTCTATTTCAAGCGCGTCGCGATCCACCCCCGCATGGTGGCGCTTCTGGCGGCGATGCTCGTGTTCTGCCTGTTCGCGCCGCGCGTGGCGGGCGGCGGATGGGGCACGCATATCCGCTTTCCCGCCGTGCTCTGTCTGCTGTTCTTCGCATCGCTGGATGTGAAACTGCCCTCGCGCCAGATGGCGATGGCGGCGCTGGTGCTGGGCCTTGCCGCGTTCAACGCAGCGACGCTCTACCAGAACTGGCGCGGCCAGGACCGGCAGATCGCCGAATTCCGCGAAGCGATGCAGTCCGTAGCGACCGGAACCACGCTATTCACCGCGCTCGACGGCAAAGCGCTCGGCCGCGCCGAGACGCGGCCGTATCGCCACATGGCGGAATACGCGATCATGGACCGCGGCGCGTTCGTACCCCTGATGTTCACCACGCGCGGCCAGCATGTGGTCCACACGCGCGCCGAATATGAATCCATCGCCTCCCTGTCGTCGGTGCAGGGGCACGAAGCGCCGCTTGCCGATCTGGCCGATTTCGCCCATGGCGATTTCCGCGCCGACGAGAACCTGCGCTATCTCGACCGCTGGCAATGCCATTTCGACGCCGTGATCGTGGTGCATCTGGGCAACCCGCAAAGCCCAGTGCCGCCGCTTCTCCGCTTGCGCCACGCCTACAGCTTCTTTTCGCTCTATGATGTCGTGCGTCCGCAGTCCTGCGAAACGGGCCTCATAAAGCAGGCGCAGCGCGATTGAACATCACGCCATATTCGTCCACGCGGCCGATTGCGTAATTGCGCTTGAGGGCCGCACGCACGCGCGGCAATTCATCGAGTCGTGACTTCGCATCGAGTTCGACCGTCGCGAAATAGCGCTGGTCCAGCAGGCGCGCGAGATCGTCTTGGTCGCGCGTGCCCGCGCGCACCGCTTCCACGAAATTGAACACGTCCACTTCGGCCGGTTTTCCCGCCCAGTAGCAGAGGGAAAGTTTTTCGCACAAGGCTGGGCCGGGGCGGTCTTTGAGATAAGCAACATCGACGCGCGTGGCAGCCGTTTCCCTGTCGACAGGCTTGATCTTTTCGAGCTTCTGCAAACCGGCGACGCCCGCCGGAACAACACAAGCCAGCGCAAATACAAGTGCCCGTCGCGGCGATAAATTCCGAACCAGAAGTGCTGCGCTCAATGCCCCGCCAATCGCCGCATCGAACAGCGCATTGCGCCCCACGCCCGCGCCGCCATCGAACGCAAGGCCGATCGTGAAGGCCAGAACCGTATAAAGTCCGCACAACAGCGCGTAGCGCTCTTTCGATTTCAGAAGATAGATACCGGCGGCCAGCGGCGCGAAGCTGACGAGCAGGAAATCCACAAGCGATTGGGTGAGCCAATCAAGCCGGTAGCTGCGCGGTGAAAGCAGAATCTCCAGCAGATCGACGCCCAGCGCGATCCGCGAAACGAGATATCCCAGAACCGCAAACAGAATACCAAACGCGGCAAACCGCACCGCGGCCGTGCGATCAAAGAGGGTGAGCCAGATCAGCAGCACAAGCGGCTGGATCACCAGCATGTGCTTCACGAAAATCGCAAGCGTCAGAAGCATCGCTCCCAACGCGATGCGACGCGCGCTGCGCGGTTCGCCGATAACCGCGAGAAAGCCCACGCATCCCAATGCATGCCCAAGCATCTGGGGATCGTCGATGCCGACATAGGTGCTCGCAGCCAATATCTTCGCAAGGAAGAGCAGGGCGGCGAACAGCGCCAGCATCGCGCCAACGCCCATCCGCCTGGCGATGGCAAAAACCGTCCATCCCGCCACCAAGGTCGAAACAAGCGAAACAACGCGGCCCGCCACGATCATGTCGCCGACAAGCCTGCCCACAGCGCCCACGATGAAGAACGAGAGCGGCGGATAATTGTTGACCATCAGGCTGGGCGCGCGGGGATAAAGCGTCCCCCCCGTCATCGCGGCCAGTGCGTGATAGGCGTTCCAGCCCTCGTTATAACCGCGATAGACCTGCACCCCGGCGATGGAGGCGAGCCACAACAGCGCCAGCGCCACGGCAAGGGCCGTGAAGCGGATGAGGACGCCAAACCAGCGCTCGGAAGACCAGGTCAACACTCACCCGCACAAGTGGAATCGTGGGATATATTGCAGCCCGCCCGATCAAACGAAACCAGCGCCCCCAAGTGACCTCTTCCCTGACCATAGTCACAGCTTCTGACGAGACCTATTGGCGCTGCCTGTGGCAGTTCTTCCTGAGCGCCCGCCGCCGGGGAATCGATAGCCAGGCCCGCATCGTGGTCTACGATCTGGGGCTTGAGGCGGCCACGCTGGCGCGGTTCGGCCAGGCCTTCCCCTGGATTCAATTCCGCAAATTCGACTTCACGCAATATCCCCCGCATGTGGCGGTGGCCGCGCGCACCTATGCTTGGAAGCCGCTGGTTGTCGCGCTGGCAGCGGCGGAATTCGGCGGTGAGATCCTGTGGCTCGACAGCGCCAATCTGTTTCGCATTGGTGATCTGTCGGAGGTCCGCGCGGCCCTCGCCCGTGACGGGACATATGTATTGAAGGGCGCCTCTGCGCTGGAATTGCGCTGCAACGCGGCCGTCCTCGATGCGCTCTCGGTGCCGCCCGAAGATCGCAAGCGGCCTGAACGGCCTTCCGGCGTCGCCGGCTTCGATACGCGAAAAGCGGCGGTCCGCGATCTGATCGCCGAGTGGACGGCGCTTGCGCTTCAGCCCGAACACATTCCCCCGCGCACCAAAGGACACAACCCCGATCAGGCGCTGCTCTCGATCCTCCTCTTCAAATATGAACGGCAGGGTGGGGTCGGCCTTTCGGAAGGCGAGATCGACATCTCCTCGGCCTCGCCGGTCCGCTGGGTCTCTACCCGCAACAAGGTAGGCAATGGGGTGCCGCTCCGGGCCGATCCCCTGGTCCGGCTCTATTATTTTTTCGACAAGACGCTGGATCAGGCCTGGCTTGGCTTCCAGCGGCGGCGGCGGATGGGGCATAAGGCCGGGTGACGGCCCGGAAAGGTTCCCACGGAAGGTTCCATGAGAAGAAGCCCGCTCGCCCTTGCCCTTGCCTGTGCCCTGCTGGCCGTCCCGGTCATGGCCGCCGCCCCCAACAATACGGGCGCAGTGGGCCAGATCACGCCTGCCGGCGGGATCATCGATCTCAACGCCTCCGGTGGGGCCATCATTACCTCCATCCGGGCCGAGGTGGGCGATCATGTGAAGGCAGGCCAGCTTCTGGCGACGGTGCGGGACGACACGGCCAACCACGAAGAAGCCGCCCGCGAACTCGAGCGCGCCAAGCATTCCGCCGCCGAACAGGTCGCCGGCCAGGAAGCTTCCGTCAAACAGGCGGAGCAACAACTCGCCCAAGCCCAGCGCGAGTATCAGAGCTACAGGGCGCTCGGTCCCAAATCGACCTCCGCCAGGGAAATGGGCCGCGCGAAGGACGCGGTGACCAACGCGCAACTCGCGCTCAAGATCGAGAAATCGAAACTCGCGGTGACCAAAGCCACCGCCGCCAATAGCGTGGCCGACGCCACGCGGCAGATGAAGCTCGCCAGCGCCGCCGAAGAAATCCGCGCACCGGTCGATGGCACGGTACTGTTCGTGGACAAGCGCGTCGGGGCGCATCCCAACGGCCCGGTGGTGCGGATGGGCGACCTGCGCACGATGTATGTCGTGTGCCAGGTTTATGAAGGCGATTTGTTGAAACTCCGCCGCGGCATGCGCGCGACGATCAAAAGCGCGACCCTGCCGCATTCGTTGAGCGGCATTGTGGAGAGCGTGGGGCGGATCGTCGATTCCCGTTCCAAGCTCGGCGATGTGCGCATCCGTCTCGACCGGCCGGACCCAGCCAATCGTTTGGTCGGCATGGAGGTCGAGGTCGTGATCGCGCATTGAGCCAATGACCCGCAACGAAGCGATCGAAACGGCGAAGCGGGCGCTTTCGCTCGCCGCCTCCAATCTGCTGCAGCATCGCACGCGGCTCTATGTGGCGCTGTCCGGCATCGGCGTGGCGATATTGCTCCTGCTGCTGCAGATCGCGTTCCTTCAGGGTGTGCGTGTGGAGGCGACGCGACTCTACGATGATTTCACTTTCGATCTCGCGGTGGTGCCGGTCACCTATCAGTTCCTCTATTCCGGCGGCTCGTTCGACCGCGTGCGGCTGACGCAGGCCCAAGCCGACAAGGACGTGACCGATGCGTTTGGCCTCAACATCGGCGTCAGCCGCTGGGTGGATGAAGGTTCCGAGCAGCGGTCCTCCATTCTGCTGATCGGGCTCGACGAGCCGAACGGTTTCGTCGCAGACCGCGATATCCGCAACGGCTATGCCCAACTCGCCGGAAGTCGCGCGGTGCTGGTCGATGCGTGGTCGAGTTCGGGCTACGGTCCGCTGAAATTGGGCCGCGAGGCGCGCATCTCGGATCAGCCGGTGGAGATCGCCGGTTTCTTCCGGCTGGGACTCTTCTTTTATGCCGAAGGCAGCGCGATTTTGCGCAATCCCGATTTCGCGCGATTGACCGGGCATGATGCGACCCAGGTGAGCGTGGGCTTGCTGCGGCTGGCGCCCGGCGCGGATGCGGATGAGGTGGCGGCGCGGCTCGCGCAAAGCATGCCGAAGGATGTGCGCGTGCTGACCCGCACCCAACTGATCGCGCAGGAGCGTTCGTTCTTCACCTCGACCAAGCCCATCGGCGTGTTGCTGCGCGTGAGCATGATCATCGCGTTTCTTGTCGGCGCGACCATCCTGTTCCAGGTCCTGTCGGCGGAGATCATCCAGCGCGCCAAAGAATTTGCGGTGCTGAAGGCGATGGGATTCACACGGGAGTTCGTGTTCGGCGTCGGTCTATCGGAAATCCTTCTGCTGGCGCTGGCCGCGTTCGCGCCCGCGCTGGTCGTTGCCGCCGTCTTGCTCGGCATCATCGAGCTTGCGACCAAGCTGCCCACGGGACTGACATTCGGCATTGCCATCGAAACGCTTCTGATCGTGCTCGCAATGGGTATCGCGTCGGGCATCAGCGTGATCGGGCGCATCGCGCGCGCCGATCCGGCGGAGTTGTTCAAATGACTCCGTTCAGGATGACATTGACCGAACACGGATTGGGATTCCGCTTCCTCACGCACAATCCGCTGCGGCTTGCGGCGGCTGTGGCGGGCGTGGCGGTCGCGGTCGTCATCATGTTCGTCGAACTGGGCCTCCTGCTCGGCGTGCTCAATTCGCAGGCGATGGTGGCCAGCCGCATCGATGCCGATCTCGTGGTGATGGATCGCGCGCGTATCGACCTGCACAAATGGAATAGCGTGCGCGACATTCGTTTGTACCAGATCGCCGCGCAACCCGACGTTGCCGACGTGGTGCCGATCTATCAGGGCACGATGGGTTTTCGCAATCCGCCCGACACGGCGATCCGGCGCATCATCGTGTTCGCGTTTCCCGCGGATGACGTTCCGTTCGATATCGGCAATCGCGAAAAGATTTCGCAGGTTTTGCGCGTCCCCGGTTCTGTTCTGTTCGACCGGCTGTCCCGGCCGATCTACGGCGAGGTGAAGCGCGGCCAGGACATCGAACTCGACGGCGTGCTGTTCCGCATGGCGGGCTTCGTGTCGGTCGGGCCGGATGTGGTCAATGACGGCGCGGTGGTGATGAGCGAGGGCGACTGGCTGACGCGGCACCCCAACGATCAGCCGATCATGGGCGCGATCCGGTTGAAACCCGGCGTCGATACGTCGGCGGCGCGCGAACGCATCGTCGCGGCACTGCCCGACGACATCATCGTGATGACGCCCGCTGCCGTGCGTTCGCGTGAATTCCTGTTCACCTTGCGGGCCGCACCCATCGGCATTCTATTCGGCATCGGCATGCTGGCGGGCTTCGTGATCGGGGCCATCACCTGCTATCAGATCCTGTTCAACGAGATCGTCGACCG
>CAZTCU010000107.1:0-8293 GCA_964612235.1 uncultured Rhizobium sp. | reverse complement strand
AACAGTCGCTGTCACCGGGTCCCCGCAGAGCGAGAGACAGGACACGATAGCCTCTCGCGGCAAGCGTTCGCGCGGTCGTGCCCCACGAATGGCGCGTCTGTCCGCCCCCATGGGTCAGGACAACGAAATTTTCGCTCTCGGGTCCGATCAAATCGCCGCTTAGCCGATGCCCGTTCGCCCCCTGGAAGCGAGCCGTCGATACGAGGTCTTCGCCGTTCATTCTGAGGCCTTGCTCCAGTCGCTTGACATCCGAAAATTATGCTAATCATATCAATGGAATTCTGTCTACGGCGCGGACGAGAGCCGGGCACAAGGTGAAACAGGGATGGAACAGCGAAATCTGGGGCGGTCGGGCTTGCGCGTCAGCAAAGTCGGGCTCGGTTGCAATAATTTCGGCGGCAAGGTCGACATCGCAGTCGCCAAGCGCATCATCGATGTCGCACTGGATGTCGGAATCAACTTCCTCGACACGGCAGATGTGTATGGCGGCTTCGGTGGATCGGAAGCGGCCATTGGCGAAGCCCTGGGTTCGCGCCGTCAGCATGTCGTCATCGGCACCAAATTCGCTTATCCGATGGACAAGGAGGGAAAGAAAAAGGGCGGCTCGCGATCCTATATCATTACCGCGCTCGAAGATTCCTTGCGGCGGCTAAAGACCGATTGGATCGATCTATATCAAATGCACTTCCCTGATCCGTTGACGCCAATCGAGGAAACGTTGCGCGCTCTGGACGATGCAGTGACCCAAGGCAAGGTCCGCTATACCGGGTTCTCGAATTTCGCAAGCTGGCAAATCGCCGATGCCGACTGGATAAGTCGCTCTTCCCATCAAACAGCGTTCGTTTCGGCTCAGGACGAGTACAGCCTATTGTTTCGCGACGTCGAGAAAGAGATTCTTCCGGCAGTGCGCAGATTTGGCCTCGGCTTCCTGCCTTATTACCCCCTCGCAAGCGGTCTTTTGACAGGAAAATATCAAGCGGGCACACCACCACCTCCCGGATCGCGCTTTGCCACGACCATGCTCGGTCGCAAACACGCGCAGTATTCGGGCTTCGAGAAAATCGAACGATTGAAACGCTTTGCGTCCGAGCGCCATCACTGCTTGCTGGAGCTTGCGTTCTCCTGGCTTGCCTGCCAACCGTCGGTATCGAGTGTGATCGCTGGCGCCACAAGCCCCGAACAGCTATTGCAAAATGCTGTTGCAGCCGATTGGATATTGAACGAACACGAACTGGCTGACATAGACAGACTTCTATCCGACGGTTGAGGGGCAATCATGGCGCCGCGTGTTATCTCGATGACGCCGGCCACCATGTCGAAGTTTGCGTCTGCGCCGCCCGATGTCGCGAGATGGGCTGCGAAGGCAGGTTACAGTCATGTGGGCTTGCGGGTTATGACTGGAATTGCCGACGGCGACCATCCGATGTTGCCCGGTCGTCCCATGATGTGCGAAACCAAGGCCCGGCTGGAAGGCGAGGGCATAACGCCATTCGAAATTGAAGTTGCAAGATTGGATGCGCATACCGACGTAGCGGCTTTCGCGCCGCACCTGGAGTCGGCATCGCTTTTAGGCGGCAAACATCTGGTCGTCATCGGTGACGATGTCGATTTGGTGCGCCTGACCACCAATTTTGCGGCGCTCTGCGATCTTGCCGCAGAATACGACCTTACCGTCAATCTCGAAGCAACGTCCTATTACGTCGTGAATTCCATAAGCCGGGCACGCGCTATCGTGGATGCGTCGGGCAAATCGAACGCCGCCGTCGCGCCGGACCCGCTGCATTTCTATCGCGTGAACGACAGTTTGGACGATTTGCGTAACTTGCCGCACGTGAATGTCTTGCAGTTCTGCGATGCGCCTGCGAAAGGCTCTGCAACCCCAGAAGAACGCATGGTCGAAGCGCGGCAAGAGAGATTGCCTCCCGGAGAAGGCGGCCTTGATCTCAAAAGCTTCGTTGCAGCGCTTCAACCCGGCCTACCTGTTAGCGTTGAGGTGCCGATGACGCGCCTGCTCGATGACATCGGCCCAGTTGCCGTGGCCGCACGCCTGCTCGCAGCCACGCGCAAGCTTCTTACCGAAATCGACAGCGTCTCTTAACGCGTTTCCGCCAGACTGTTCCGCAATTCTGGCTTGAGAATTTTACCGTTGGCGTTGCGCGGTAGCGGCTCGCGCCGGATGAGGATCTCGACTGGCACTTTAAATGAGGCCAACCGTTCGCCAACGAAGGCCTGCAATTCCTGCGCGCCGGTTTGCGAGCCTTCCTTGAGGGTAACGAAGGCCACCGGCTCTTCGCCCAGGACGCGGTGAGGCCTGCCCACCAGCGCGGCATCAAGCACGGCAGGATGATCGTAGAGTATGTTCTCCACTTCCACGCAGTAAATATTTTCACCGCCCCGGATCAGAATGTCCTTGGCACGATCGACAATATAGCAGAACCCTTCTTCGTCCACGCGAGCGAGGTCGCCGGTCTTTACCCAACCGTCTGCGAATGTCTTTTGTGTTTCTTCCTGCTTATTCCAATACCCCTTCACGACCTGTGGTCCTTTGAACCACAACTCGCCGACTTCTCCCACGGTAAGCTCTGCGCTTCCATCTGAGCTCATTATTTTGATTTCCCCCACCGGCAACGAAGGTCCGCAACTCGTTGGACGGTTCGCGTAATCCTCGGCCGAATGGCCCAGCGCAAGCGCAGAGGTTTCAGTCATCCCCCAGCCGTGTCCGGCAGCGGTTTGCGGCATGGTCGCATTGATCCTACGCATCAGATCGGGCGGCGCAGACGCCCCGCCATAACCCAGACCTACAAGCGAGGAGAGGTCGTATTTTTCGCGGGTGGGATGTTCCACGAGTTGTAGGGCTATTGTCGGCACCGCGGTGATGCCCGTGACCTTTTCGCGTTCGATCAGACGCATTGCCTCTTCCGCATCCCACCGACGCATCATCACCAGCTTGCTCCCCGCACTGAGTACGGGCGAAAGTATCGCGAAGCAGCCGGTAACGTGAAAGAAGGGAACAGTGATCAACACGGCATTCTGAGTTTCAGGATCGGGTACGGGGATTGGTTCGCCACGTCGCACGAATGTCCGCGCCGCTGAAAACGCAGCGCCGGTAATGTTCGAAAGCATGTTGCGATGCGTTGCCAGTGCCCCTTTCGGATGCCCCGTCGTGCCGGAGGTATAGAAGATCGTCGCATCGTCATCCGGTGCGATCTCAACATCCGGAAGATCCGCATCGGGAAGCTCGGCCCAAGCTGATGGCGTACCAATGATATTTTCGAGTTGGAGGGCCTTCGCCCCATCCACTTTTCCCACGCGCGAAACATAAACATTTTCGACTTGGGAACATTGTGAAAGGCGTGGCGCAATCCTCTCGTACCGTTCGGGATCGGCAAACACGAAACGTGCGCCCGAGTCCTTCAGGCCGTATTCAAGCTCCGGGGCGGTCCACCACGCATTCAGGGGCGTGACGATCGCCCCGCAAACCGAAGCCCCATAAAACGCCACCACCCACTCCGGCAGGTTGCGCATCGCAATCGCGACCCTGTCGCCTTTTCCGAAGCCGCGTGCGCTCAAATCGGCCGCGAGAGCCGCGACTGCGCGATGAAATGCGTTGAATGAGACGCGCTCGTCGCCATAGACAAGAAAGGTCCGATCGCCTCGGGTGCGTGCAGACGATACTACTTCCCGGTTGGAACGCGGCGCATGTTTCCACGTGCGCAATCGAACGCCTCCGATTTCCAAAACCTCCATTTCGAATGGTGAACCCGGCGCAGTAAGAAGCTCATTTGCGTCTGCAAGCGTGACGGCGGGCCAGGTCACTGGGATGACCTCAGTTTCGCTTTTGCTCTTGCTTCTACAGCGGCACGGATTTTTGGCGCCTTAATGCCGGAAGGGTCGATAGGCATACCGTGCACCTGCATGTTGTGACTGTGCGCCAGTTGATGCAGGGCAAATGCGGTGGACATGGCAGGAACGCGTCCTTGCGCGTCTTCGGCTGCGTTCACGGATTCTTTTGAGAGCTTCAGGGCAAAGGCCGACTTCAACGCGATGCGCCTGGCCAGTGCCAGCGTAAAGCGCTCCAAATCGTCTTGTGGAACCACATGATTGATCATCCCCAGCCGATGGCCCTCAGCGGCATCTATCCAGTCGGAGGTAAAAAGTAACTCCTTGGCCTTGCGTGCACCGAGTTCCCAAGGATGAGCCATATATTCGACGCCATTGACGCCCATATCGACGGTATTGTCCGCAAACAACGCATCCTCGGATGCGATGATGATATCGCACGGCCAGATCAGCATGAGACCGCCTGCGATGACCTTGCCCTGCACCTGTGCGATGGTGGGTTTGGGAATGTTGCGCCAGCGTTCCGAAAAACCCAGATAGACCTCCTTTTCCTTGGACATCTGAGCTTCTGCGCCAGCGCATTCGAAGCCGCACCATGTGCCGACGGGTTTTTGCGATCTGAATTGGTCGATCTGACTGCTATCGCGAAGGTCGTGACCTGACGAAAAATGAGGTCCGTTTGCCGCCAGCACGATGACTTTCGTCTCGCCATCCCGAGCAGCCATATCGAATGCCGCATTCAATTCGTAAAGCAGTTTGACGCTTTGCGCATTGCGCGCTTCGGGGCGATTTAGCGTGATACGCGTGATGTCCCGGTCCGGTTTGTCGATGAGAACGGTTTCAAAGCTCACTTTGGGACGTCTCCCTGATTGTTTCCCATGAGGAAGCCGCCGTTATTGTTTACAGCGAGGTGCGGCTTTTTTCGGGAGTTGGCAGCTACGGTCGTGCCTCTCCCAGGCGCAAACTGCCGCATTTGCAAATTGGCGGCAACGTAATCATGCTAATATTTCGACTAATATATACCAGAAGTTGTAACATGTCAGATGCAACAGCAACATGGAGGCCGCCGCGACAAGCGGGATCGGGTGTTGCTCTCGTCAACCAATCGACATCTGCTCCAATTCCGGAAGGTTCCAAAATGAATTTGACGCTCACCCCCGAAGACGAACGGTTTCGCCATGAGGTTCGTGAATTCCTCAAGACTTCTCTGCCCCTGGAGCTCAAGGAAGCGACGCGTTGTCAGACCGGTGTCTTTGTCGACAAACGTTACAGCGTCGCGTGGCACAAGATTCTTTATCAAAAAGGCTGGGCGGCGCCCCACTGGCCGAGGGAATATGGTGGTACCGGCTGGAACGAAACACAACGCTATATTTTTGGAGTCGAATGCGCTCGTGCGGGTGCGCCGGCTCTGGCGCCGATGGGAATGCGCATGGTGGCGCCTGTCATCATGCGCTACGGCACGCAGGCGCAAAAAGATTTCTATCTGCCGCGGCTTCTGGCGGGGGAAGACTACTGGTGCCAAGGCTATTCAGAACCGGGCTCCGGCTCCGATCTCGCCTCGCTGCAACTTCGTGCTGTGTCCGATGGCGACGACTATGTGCTCGATGGTTCGAAAATCTGGACCACGCACGCGCATTGGGCGAACCGGATGTTCTGCCTGGTCCGCACCCGCACGGGAGGCAAGCCGCAAGCCGGCATCTCCTTCCTGCTTTTGGATATGAACACGCCCGGTCTTACGGTCAGGCCGATCATTACGCTTGCTGGCGATCACGAACTCAACCAAGTCTTTTTCGACAATGTGCGGGTTCCTAAGGCAAATCGCGTTGGGGAGGAAAATGAGGGCTGGGCGGTCGCCAAATATCTTCTGGAGTTCGAACGAGGTGGCGGAAGCGCATCGGCAAACTTGAAGTCATCCCTGGCGAAGCTTCGTCACGCCGCGTCTGTTCAGCCGGCTGATGAATGTAGTGCCCTGATTGACGACCTGGCATTCCGTAACAAGATCGCGGCAGCGGCTATTCAGATCGACACCATCGAGATCACCGAACTTCGGGTCGCAAGCGAGCTGTCGGCGGGCAAGAACCCCGGGCCGGTGTCCTCGATGTTGAAGATGCAGGCCAGCAAGGCCACGCAGGCGTTGGACGAGTTGGCAATCGAAGCAGCGGCGTATTATGGGGGGGTGTACCAGCCGGAGGCGCGCAACGCTGGCTCCAACGAGGAGCCTATCGGGCCGGATGAGCTTCTCCGGCTCATGCCGCGTTATCTCAACAACCGGGCGGCATCCATCTACGGCGGTTCGAACGAAATCCAACACGATATCATCGCCCGGCTTGTTCTGGGACTGTAAGCTGCGGCGCTCGCAATTCGATACGGGAGGTCAATCATGTCATATCGCTACCTGCTTCTGGACCAACCTGCCGAATACGTCCAAAGGATAACCCTCAACCGGCCGGAGAAGCGAAACGCTTTGTGCAACGATCTGCGCGGCGAATTGTTTACCGCATTGGAAGAAGCAGATCGCAACGAAAACATCCGCTGCAGCATCATACGGGGTGCTGGAAGCTGTTTTTCCGCCGGTTACGATCTTTCACGCGAATATGGCCGCCACGTCCAACCGTTGCCCTTCTATACAGCCGGCGGCGCAGGCGAATGGGCGCGCCATGTCGTGGAGGGATGTTTCCGTATCTGGGATTTGGCCAAACCCGTCATCGCGCAGGTTCACGGCTGGTGTCTCGCCGGCGGTTCGGAACTCGCGACGGCCTGCGATCTTGTCTACGTCGCCGAAGACGCACAGATCGGCTATCCGCCGGTGCGCATGATGAGTCCGCCGGACAATCAGTTTCACGCCTGGCTTTGCGGCTTGCGCCCCGCAATGGAAATGATGCTGACAGGTGACGCCATCGATGGGAAAACCGCCGCCCAGGTTGGATTTGCCAATCGTGCCTATCCGGCCATGACGTTGGAGGAAGAAGTCGTCGCCATTGCGCAGCGCATCGCACTCATCCCCACCGATGTCCAGCAGATGAACAAGCGCTCCGTTCATCGCGCCATGGAGATCATGGGACTGCGCGCCGCCATCAAGGCGGGAACGGAAATCCAGGCGCTTGCCCTGACCACCGAAAGCTCTCGGGCGACCTTTGCCCTCTTCCGCGAAGGCGTCACGGCTGCCTTGGACGCGCGGGATAAGGCTTTCGGCGACTACCGGACCAAATCAGACTGAATCTGCCGCATAGGCTGTCGCGGCGGCCGCTTGATCGGATTCCAAACTCTTCTATAATTCTGCATAAGATAGGCATGTTTATATTATCGGGAGGGAAACCGTGTCATTGTCCGCCGCCGCAGCGCAAGAGGCCGACACACCGCCGATGGCGGCCAACCTGTTCGAGATCGCGGCCGACGGGCCGCATCTGATCGGGGGCCGGCGCAAGTCCGACGGGCGGGTGGTCTTCCCGACGCCGAGCGGGGCCGAAGGCCAGAAATACGAGGCGGTGAAGCTGGCGTCGGAAGGAAAGCTCTGGTCCTACACGATCCAGCGCTTCCGTCCGAAGTCGCCGCCTTACATGGGCGCGGACGACGAGAAGACCTTCCAGCCCTTTGCGCTCGGCTATATCGAACTTCCCGGTCAGGTGATCGTGGAATCCCGCATCGAGGTCGACACTTTCGCGCGCCTGAAGATCGGCATGCCTATGCGCCTTGCCATCGTGCCGTTCGCACGCGCCGACGGAAAAACCGTTTCCAGCTACGTATTCCGCCCCGTCCAATAGCAGACAGGAGATAAGCAAGATGAGCGAAGTTCATATCGTGGGCGCGGGCATTCACCCGTTTGGGCGCACGGACGGCCGGTCCGGGTTGGATCAGGGCATCTATGCGGTGCGCGAAGCGCTCGCCGATGTGGGTCTGGAATGGAAGGACATGCAGTTCGCCTTCGGCGGTTCGTCCGCTGCCGGCAGCGCCGACGCGATGCTGCCCCATCTGGGTCTCACCGGCGTTCAGTTCATCAACGTCGCAAACGGCTGCGCCACGGGCGGCTCTTCGTTGCTCTCGGGCTATTGGGCCATCAAATCCGGTGAGTTCGATATCGGCATCGTCACAGGCTTCGACAAGCATCCGCGCGGCGCCTTCAATCCCGACCCGGAAGCCTCCGGCCTGCCGCGCTGGTATGGCGATGTCGGCATGATGCTCACGACGCAGTTCTTTGCGCTGAAGATCCAGCGTTACATGTCGCTCTACGGCATCACACCGATGACGCTTGCGCGCGTGGCCGAGAAAGCGTTCGAAAACGGCTCCAAGACGCCGCATGCCTGGCGCCGCGAGCCGGTGGATGCCAAGACGATCCTGCAGGCACAGATGCTTTCTGATCCGCTGACCAAATACATGTTCTGCTCGCCGGCGGAAGGTGGCGCAGCACTCATCCTGGCTTCGGACAAGAAGATGCGCGAGCTGGGATTCAAAGGCC
>CAZTCU010000106.1:0-8331 GCA_964612235.1 uncultured Rhizobium sp. | reverse complement strand
GGGTTGGTTGAAACAGGATCGCCTCGACCAGATCGTGCAACGCACGCGCGATGGCGGTGCGGAGATTGTGGGCCTGCTCAAGACCGGTTCGGCCTTCTATGCGCCAGCAACCGCAGGCATCGAAATGGCGCAGTCTTATCTGAATGACAAGAAGCGCGTTCTGCCGGTCGCGGCCCATGTCGATGGCGCGTATGGCATCAAGGATCTTTATGTCGGCGTGCTCGCCGTGATCGGCGAGAAGGGCGTGGAACGCGTCGTCGAACTCGAACTGACCGCGGACGAGAAAGCCGCGCTCAACAAATCGGCCGATGCCGTGAAGGGGTTGATCGAAGCTTGCAAAAAGCTCGATCCAAGATTGGCGTGAGCGGCAATATCCTCGCCAAAAGAGCACCGCGCGCAACGGCGTTGATCGTTGCGTGCGGTTTTCTTTTTGGCGGTGCCGCGTGGGCCGGAAAGCCTGCGACGCTCAGCATCGCGATCCACAACGCCGATTACGATGCGGGCTTTGTGCATGTGGCGCTGTACGACAAGGCAAGCTGGATCAGCTCGGTCGCCCAGCCGGTGCGCACCGCAAGCCGCCATCCCGGCGGCAACGTGACGATCATCCCGCTCGCCGATGTGAAGCCCGGCAAATACGTCATCGAGGCCTATCAGGATCGCAACAACAACGGCCAGGTCGACGAGGACGAGCCGCACGGCATCTCGCAGAACGCCTGCCGCCACAAATCCGAGTGCCATCCGTCGTTTCCGGACGCCTATGTCACGGTGAAAGCGGGAGACAATGCGATCTCGATCGATCTCGATTAGGTTCGTACTTCTTTTGGCGGCACCTTTTCTGTTCACGGCTCCCGTGCACGCCGAGGAAACCGCCACGCTCACCATCAAGGTCGAGCGCGTTTCCAAGAACCGCGGCAATATCCGCATCGCGCTTTATGACGGCGCGAATTGGGGCGGCACCAATGGCGTCCCCGCCGCTGGCGCCGTCGTGCCTGCGGTTCCGGGCGAGACCGTACTTGTGCTGAAAGATCTCAAACCCGGCGTCTACGCCATCAAGACGTTCCAGGACGAGAACAAGAACGAGAAGATGGATTTCGACTGGTTCGGAATCCCCACCGAGCGCTTCGGCTTCTCCAACGACGCGAAACCAAAATTCCAGCAGCCGTCTTTCGATCAGGCGAAATTCGAGATCAAACCCGGCGCGAATGAAACCACAATCAACTTGCGCTGGCTGTTCTAGGGCGCACTCATCGCAACCGCGATGGTCCGGCGTAGAGTCACTCCCGCTTCATGCAAGGGCGAACTGCGAACGTCGGCAACGCCTGCTTCCTTGATATCGGTGCCGCGCGTGTCGGCAACGTCTTTGTCGCTCCACACCCAATGATCCCGGCTCCAGACCCAGCGCCCGTGATCGGCGGCTTGTGTGAGTGTGTCGGTTTGCGATTGCGCGAAACCCGTTTGCGGGAGCGCCGACAAACCGGCAACCAGAATCACGACACCAAAATCCAAAGAGGAAATTCTGGTCTGGACCATGTTCATGCTCCTCCGCCGGTCCTCTCCCCGACTCGGCACAACCTTTGGGTTCTCCCCATGACAAACGAGCAATGCGTGATTCCAGTTTCCGTCAAACGGCTCGCGGATGCTAGATTGTTTCTCGCCTTCGAAAATTTCAAAAGGAACCCATGATCCCCGTTCTGGAGACCGAGCGCCTCACCTTACGCGGCTGGAAGCCCGCCGATTTCGAGCCGCTTGCCAGCTTCATGGCTGACGCCGACGTCATGAAATATCTGAGCGGCCATCCGATGTCGCGCGGCGACGCCTGGCGCAGCCTCGCCACCACCATCGGCCATTGGGAATTGCGCGGTTACGGGCTGTGGGCCGTGGAACGCAAATCCGACGGCGCACTGATCGGCCGCATCGGCCTGCTGAACCCGGAAGGCTGGCCCGCGCTGGAAGTCGGCTGGACGCTCGGCAAGCCCTATTGGGGCGCAGGCTACGCCACAGAGGCTGCAGCGGCAGCGATGCGCTATGGGTTCCTGACCCAGAAAGTGAATCGCCTGATCTCCTGCATCGACCCCGACAACAAAGCCTCGCAAGCCGTCGCAGCCCGGCTCGGTGAATCCAAAGGCCCGAAGCAGCAACTCACCGTCAACGGCGAAACCTTCACCGTCGACATCTGGAGCATTTCACGCGAGGAGTGGGAGAAGCGGAACCCAGCATGATGTTTGAGCTATTTCCCGCGAAAGTCTTTCCCTGAATGTCCCTTACTGCTCCACCCATTCTCTATCACCGCCGCGATTTTGCATTCTTCACCTCGGGTCGCTTCCTTTCGACGGTCGCGATGCAAATGCAATCCGTCGCCATCGGCTGGCAGATCTATTCGATCACCAATTCGGCATTCGCATTGGGCCTCGTCGGCCTTTGCCAGTTCGCGCCGATGTTCCTTCTCACCTTGCCGGCGGGCGACATCTCCGACCGCATCGACCAGCGCAAGGTTCTCGCCGCCGCCATGACGGTGCAGGCCGTTTCCAGCGCGTTGTTCCTGCTCCTCTCCTTTTCGCATGTATCGAAGGTCTGGCCGTTCTATGCCGTGCTGGTGCTGTTCGGCGCCGCACGCGGCTTTTCCGGGCCCGCCGGTCAATCGCTGGTGGCGTTTCTGGTGCCGGAAGAAAAGCTCGCCCGTTCCATCGCGCTGTCGTCATCGGTTTTCACGACGGCCGTGATCGCAGGCCCTGCGCTGGGCGGCTTTCTTTATGCATTCGGTCCCTTCGTCACCTATTCGGTGTGCTGCCTGTGTTTCCTGTGCGCGGCGACCTTGACGGTCGTGCTCGGTGGCCGCCGCCGCACGGAAACCGTGACCGCAGGCTCGCGGCTCGACCGCGTGGCGGAAGGCGTGCGCTTCGTGCGCTCGCGCCCGGTGATCTTGGGCGCGATCTCGCTCGATCTGTTCGCGGTGCTGCTCGGCGGCGCGGTGGCGCTGTTGCCGATCTATGCGCGCGACATCCTGCACGCGGGCCCAATCGGCCTCGGTTTCCTGCGCGCGGCCCCTGCCGTCGGCGCAGCGCTCACGTCGCTCACGCTCGCCAAATTCCCCATCGAGCGTCACACCGGCATCGTGATGTTCTCCGCCGTCGCCGTGTTCGGCATTGCGACCATCGTGTTCGGCCTCTCAACAAGCTTTCCCCTATCGCTCGCGGCCCTGTTCATTCTGGGCGCGTCCGACATGATCTCGGTCTTCATCCGCTCCACGCTGATCCAGTTCGCAACGCCGGATTCGATGCGCGGCCGGGTGAGCGCGGTGAACATGCTTTTCATCGGGGCATCGAACGAATTGGGCGAATTCGAATCCGGCATCACTGCCGCCTGGTTCGGCGTGGTTCCAGCCGTGATCGTGGGCGGCATCGGCACGCTTGCCGTGGTGGCGATCTGGATGAAAGTATTCCCGCCGCTCCGTACGGTGGATCGTCTGCGCGAAGTAAAGGCCTAGGCTTTTCGCACGGACGACGCGACCCGTTCCAAGGTCAGGCCCTGCACGACGATGGAAAACACCACCACCGCATAACAAACGGTGAGGAACGCCTCGCGCACGGGCCCTGCCGGCAAAGCCAGCACCAGCGCCACGCTGATCCCGCCATGAAGTCCTCCCCAGGTCAGGATGCGCAGCGTACCCGGTTCCTGCTTGCGCAATCCGACGAGAGCCAGCGGCGGGATAAGGCTCAGATATCGCGCGATCAGCGCGAGCGGAATGGCCAGCAATGCTGCGATCATCACCTGCGGATGCCAGGCGATTGCCAGCACTTCAAAGCCGATCAAAAGAAAAAGCCCCGCGTTCAATATTTCGTCGATCAGCGTCCAGAATACCGTTACATGCTGGTTGACATGCTCGCTCATGGCAAGCCTGCGGCCCGGATTGCCGACGATCAACCCCGTCACGACCACCGCAATGGGGCCGGATATTTCGAGCCACAATCCCACCGCATATGTCACCGCCGCAGCCGCCATGGTGATGAGCACTTCAACGATGTGCTGGTCGATGGAACGCAGCGCGAGAAACGCGATGCCGCCCGTGATAAGCCCCAACACGATGCCGCCGCCCGCCTCGCGGAAAAATTCCCCGATGAGATGCTCCGCGGACAGGTCGACGTGGCCCGTCGATGCCGCCACGCCTAGAGCAATGGTGAAGATCACCACTGCTACGCCGTCGTTGAACAGGCTCTCGCCTGCAATGATCGTGCTCATGCGGTTGGAAAGCCCGATGCGTTTCAGCACGTCGATCACCGCTACCGGATCGGTCGGTGAAAGAATGGCGCCCAGCACAATGCAATAGGTGAACGAGATCGGCACGCCGAGGAAATTGAAAATCAACCACATCCCGCCGCCGAACAGGAACGTCGCGATCAACACGCCGCCGATGGCGAGCAGGAACACCGTGCCCTTGTTCTTCAGCAACATCGACAGATCGACGGTGAGCGCGCCCGCGAACAGCAGGAAGCTCAACGCACCCACCATCAGTGCCTGCGAAAACGGAAACAGGGTCAGCAAGTCGCGCGCCGCTTGCGGCACTGCCCATTGCGGCATGGCGATTTCCATCGCCAGGATGCAGAGCGATACGGCAAGGCTGATCACCACCAGCCCGATGGTGTTGGGAAGACGGAGATATTTGTGGCTGATGTAACCGAACGCCGCGCAGAGAAAGAGCAGCGCAGCAATCAGGTCGAAAACGCCTTCGCTGTAATCATGCGGCATCGTTCTGGTCCACTCTCTGCGCGGCGAAGACGCCGGGCTCAAGTGCGGGCCAGCCCAGCTTCTTTCTGAGCCTCCTCATATATCTTCGATAGGCGTCGATCTCGACATAGGTCGCGTGCCGGTCCGAGGCGACGAAATGGATTCCGCCGGAAAGATCCGGCGCATCGCTCGCCACAAGCTTGTCGAGCTTCTGTGCCGTGACGCCGTTCTCGTTGCGCGCTTCGATGGCGCGGACAGTGAAATCGGCCATTTCGTCGAACAATTTGTACGCGCCTCCGTTGGTTTCCATGTATCCCAATCCGTAAAGCTCGCGATGATCGCGGGCGAACAGGTTCATGTAGAGATCCGGTCTGTTGGATTTCCAGCGGAACAGCGAGCGGTCCACGAACGGGATTTCCCAGCGATAACCCGTCGCGCACAGCACCAGATCGAATTCGCCGCTCGTTCCATCCGTGAAATGAACGGTTTCGCCGTCGAACCGGGCCACATCCGGCTTCGCGCGGATGCGTCCATGCGCCAGGTGATGCAGGATCTGCGTGTTGAGAATCGGATGGCTCTCGAACAGCCGGTGATCCGGCTTCTGCAAGCCGAACCGCGTCAGGTCTCCCGTCAGCGCCTTCAGGATGACCGCGAAGACCTTCTGCTGCACCCACATTGGCAGATGCGGCCCGCTGGAGGCGAATACGTCCGCCGGAACGCCGAAGAGATGCTTGGGCACGAAATGATAGCCGCGCCGCAGGCTGATCGCCGCTTCGTCCGCCACGCTCGCCGCATCGCTCGCGATATCGCAGGCCGAATTGCCGCCGCCTATGACGAGCACGCGCTTACCTAGAAATTCCGTCCGGCTCTTATAGGTCACCGCATGGCGTAATTCGCCGGTGAAGTGGCCTGGGTATTCGGGCATGTTCGGCAGCCAGTTGGTGCCGGTGGCGCAGACGAGCGCGCAATAGTCCTTGGTTTCGCCGGACGAGAGTTTCACCTTCCACATCCGCCCGACAAGTTCGGCGTGCCGCACTTCCATATTGAACGTCACATGCTGGTAGAGCCCATACGCCGCCGCAAACGCCCGGATATAGTTCAATATCTGCTTGTTGGAAGGATAGTCCGGGTAATCGTCCGGCATCGGATAGTCGACATAATGCGATTGCGTCTTCGACGAAATGAAATGCGCGCTGTCGTAGATGGGCGAGCCCGGGTTCTTCTGGTCCCAAATCCCACCCACATCGGAATAACGCTCATACACATCGAACGGAACGCTGTGCCGCACACAGGCGCGCGCAAGCGCCAGCCCCGCAGGCCCGGCCCCCACGATGCAAACGCGCGGATCAGTTTTCATATCGCGCGGTCAGCGTGGCCTTGCCCAGCGAATGAAGCTGCAATTGCGGCCGCGCCTGCGCGCCCGTCACGTCGCCCGAAAGCGAAAGCTCCGGCACGTCCAGCGCCCACACGTTGAAGATATAGCGATGCGTCGTGCCGCGCGGCGGGCAGGGGCCGCCATAGCCCTTGGTGCCGTAGTCGTTCACCCCTTCGACCGCACCTTGGGGCATTTCCGTTCCGCTGGCGCCCGGCGGCAGCGCCGTCACCGAGGCCGGAATGTTGAACGCTATCCAGTGCCAGAAATAATGGGTGTCATCCATCGGATCGAGCATGGTCACGGCATAGCTCTTGGTGCCTTCCGGCGCGCCGCTCCAGGCGAGTGCGGGCGAGGTGTTGGTGCCGCGCTCCTTGCCGCGGATGCGGCATTCCGCGCGCACCTGCGCACGATTCATCTGCGCGCCCTCGGCGATGTCGCCACTTTCGATCTTCATCTGCGCCATGGCGGGCACGGAAAACCCCGCCACCAACGCCGCGCACAAAAGCCCCTTGCCGAAAACCATTCGCGAACCATCCCCACGCTTTGCGGCGCATATTAACCAAATTTGCTTGTGAGATGCAGCCCCTTGGGCGAACATGGGCAAACGCCATTTTTCAAGGGGAAAGCATGTCTCTCAAAGTCATCGGCGCTGGCTACGGCCGCACCGGAACGTCCTCGCTTAAGAATGCCCTTGAGAAGCTGGGTTTCGGCCCCACCCACCACATGTACGAGATCATCATCCATCCCGAACAGGCGCGCTTTTGGGATGCGCTGGCCGAGGGCAAATCGGTTGACTGGGATCAGGTTTTCGAAGGCTACAATTCCAGCGTCGATTGGCCGAGCTGCAAATACTACAAGGAACTGGCGGATCATTACCCGGATGCCAAGGTGATCCTGTCGCTGCGCGATCCCAAGGCCTGGTACAAGAGCGTCAGCGAAACAATCATGCCGTCGATGAAGGGGCCGATGATCCTGCCCAATGGCAAGCGCGTCGGTCCGCCCGGCGACTTCGCGAAGATCCTGATCGGGGACCAGACCTTCGGTCAGAACTACGACGAAGATCACATGATCGACATCTATCTCCGTCACAACGAAGAGGTGAAACGCACGATCCCGAAGGACCGCCTGCTTGTGTTCGAAGCGAAGGATGGATGGGAGCCTTTGTGCAAATTCCTGGGCGTGCCGGTCCCCTCCGAACCCTATCCCAAGCTCAACACCACCGAAGACATGCAAGCGCGCCGGAAGGCCATGTCGGAGTCCTGATGCGGAAAGTTTACCCTGGCGCCACGGAAGCTCTCGACGGCATTTTGTTCGACGGTATGACGATCATGGCCGGAGGCTTCGGCCTCTGCGGCATTGCGGAGAATCTCATCCTCGCCTTGCGCGCTTCCGGCGTGAAGAACCTGACCGTTATCTCCAACAATTGCGGGGTGGACGATTTCGGCATGGGCCTTCTGCTGCAAACCCGGCAGATCAAGAAGATGATCTCGTCTTACGTCGGCGAGAACGAGACCTTCGAAAAGCAATATCTCGCGGGCGAGCTCGAGCTCGAATTCAACCCGCAAGGCACCCTCGCCGAGCGCATCCGCGCCGGCGGCGCCGGCATTCCCGCCTTTTACACCAAAACGGGCGTCGGCACGGTGATCGCCCAAGGCAAGGAACACAAAGAGTTCGACGGCGAAACCTACATTCTCGAACGCGGGCTGGTCGCCGATCTTGCCATCGTGAAAGCGTGGAAAGGCGATAGCGAAGGAAACCTCGTCTATCGAAAGACCGCGCGCAATTTCAACCCGATGATGGCCACTGCCGGAAAAATCACCATCGCCGAAGTCGAAGAGCTGGTGCCCACCGGCAGTATCGACCCCGACCATATCCACACGCCGGGTATTTTCGTGCAGCGAATCCTCAAGGGACCGCACTACGAGAAGCGTATCGAAAAGCGCACTGTGCGGGAGAACTGATATGCCCTGGACACGCGATGAAATGGCCAAACGCGCGGCGCAGGAATTGCGCGACGGGTTCTACGTCAATCTCGGCATCGGCATTCCGACATTGGTGTCGAACTACATCCCCGAAGGTATGGACGTGACGCTGCAAAGCGAAAACGGCATGCTCGGCATGGGCCCGTTCCCGCTCGACAACGAAGTCGATCCCGATCTCATCAACGCCGGCAAGCAGACCGTCACGGCCCTGCCTCGCACGTCTTATTTCTCCAGCGCGGATTCCTTCGGCAT
>CAZTCU010000105.1:0-8388 GCA_964612235.1 uncultured Rhizobium sp. | reverse complement strand
AAGCAAAGATGTCGCTCGAACGCCTGGGCCAATTCATCAACGTGCGCACGCGCAAGCCGTTGAGCGAACCAAAGATGGCAAGCGCGAAATAATAGACTTACCTCCCCCTACGCGGGGAGGTCGGCGTCGTGCATCGGCACGACGACGGGTGGGGCCTTCAATCGAACACCGCGACACCGCTTTCGGGACGCACGCGGTCCATGCTATTGCATGAACCAGCCGTGACTGACGACAAGCGATTGTCCGGTCAGCGCGTTGGACGGAAACGATGCGAACAGCAGCGCCACTTCGGCGACATCGGCTGTCGTGGTGAATTCGCCGTCGACCGTATCTTTCAGCATTACTTTCTTGATGACGTCGTCTTCGGAGATGCCGAGCACCTTGGCCTGTTCCGGTATCTGCTTGTCCACCAGAGGCGTGCGGACGAAGCCGGGACAGATCACATTGGCGCGCACGCCATGCTTGGCGCCTTCCTTGGAAACGGTTTTCGCAAGTCCGATGAGGCCGTGCTTGGCCGTGACGTAGGCGGATTTGAGAACCGATGCTTCCTTCGAATGCACCGAACCCATGTAGATGATGCTGCCGCTTCCCGCTTTATACATATGCGGGATGACGGCCTTGGTGGTGAGGAACGCGCCGTCGAGATGGATCGCGAGCATCTTCTTCCATTCGGCGAACGGGAATTCCTCGATCGGATGCACGATCTGGATACCCGCATTGCTCACCAGAATGTCGATGCCGCCCCATGCTTTGACGACTTCGTCCACGCCCGCATTCACCTGTTCTTCGCTGGTGACATCCATCGCGACGGCCATAGCCTGGAAGCCTTTGGCAGCGAATTCTTCGGCGGCTGCTTTTGCAGAACCGATGGCGAGATCGGCGATGACGACCTTCGCGCCTTCTCGCGCATATCTGAGCGCGATTTCCTTGCCGATACCGCTGGCGGCACCGGTGACGATAGCGATTTTGTTCTGCAGCTTCATGTGGACCTCGACGTTGGGTTTCGTGCGAGGGCGTTTTCTCCGGCGCTATTTCTAGCACGGAACGGCGAGCATCTCCGTGAAGAATTATTTGCTCTTACCTCCCCCTATGCGGGGAGGTCGACGCGCGCAGCGCGGCGGGTGAGGACTTACGCAGTCCCGCCGGTCGCCATGGTGGCGAGGCTTTCCGATTGCAGCGCGGGCAATTTGGCGCCCGCGAGCACTGCGCCGGCCAGTTCGGCATCGCGCATATCGGCTTCGGTGAGATTGGCGTAGGCGAAATCGGCGTTCGCCATCTGCGCGCGCCGCAAATCCGCGCCGCGCAGATCCGCATAACGCAGTTGCGCGCCATCGAGGCGCGCGGGCAACAGCCGCGATTCCGCGATCAGCAGCGGCCCCATGCGCACATCGCGCATATCGGCATAATTCAGTTTCGCACCGCTCAAATTCGCGCCGCGCAAATCCGCACCCATCAATTTGGCCGAGCGCAAATCCGCGCCTGACAGATTGCTGCCTTGCAACGAACAACCTTCGAGATCGAGCCCGTAGAGCGTCGCCTTGGGCGCGATGAGCGCGGTCAGCGCGCGATGCGCCATGCCTTTGAGATTGCGCAAATCCATCGCGGTGAAATCGGCGGGGCGGCCTTCGCGTCCGTCGCTTTCCGCCCAACGGCCATGGGCGTCGAGCAATTCCTCGATCGGCGTCGCCAGATCTGCGGGCGTGCGCCCGGCTGTGGCTTCGGTCAGGGCTTCGGAGAGGTTGGCGCCATGCGTGGTGACGAGATCGAGTTTCGCGCCGATCAGGATCGCACCTTTCAGATCGGCGCCCGTCAGATTGCAGCCCGAAAGATCGGCGTTCTCCAGATTGGCGCCTGCGAGCTTCGCCTGGCGCAGATTGGCGCGCACGAGGCGGCAGCCTTTCATCATCGCGTCGGTGAAATCGGCCTGCACCGCCATCGCGCCGGTCATGCGCGCGCGTTCGAGATTGGCGTTGTTGAAGAGGGCATCGGGCATTTCCGACGGCCCCACCTCGTGCTGCAGCACGCGCAGGTTCCCGTATTTGTCCTTCTCGGCGATGGTGCCTTCGCGCAGGTCGGCCTCATAGAGATCGGCCCCGATCAGGTTCGCGCCCCGCAAGGAGGCTCCCCGCAGGTCGCAGCGGCGCATGCTCGCGCCCTCGCAATTGGCCCGCCTGAGGTCGGCCCCGAAGAAACTCGCCGAATCGAGCTTGGCGCCCGCGAGGTTGGTTTCCTCCAGCACCGCCCCGGTGAAATCGGCATCCCCCAGGCTGCGGCCGGAAAGATCGAGGCCCGACAGGTCGCAAAAGGCGAAAACCGCGCGCGCCCCGCCCACCCGGCCCGCATACAGCATCTCGTGGCGGGCCGCCGCCTGCGAGACCTGTTTCTGGGTCAGCTTGGTGAAGCTGAGACGGCGAGGGCTGGAATTCATGGGCCCGGACTTCTGGTGATGGCGTTGCGGCATTGTGGGCCGGACCGGCTAACGCCTGATTAAAAAACGACAATCTGTGGGCAGGCGGCAAAGGGCCGCTATGTGGTTGAAAGGAAATTGGTTAAGGTGCGCGCCGCCGTGGGGCGAAAGGTTCGGGGCCGCTTCCGCGCATCATCGAGGATTTCGCCGGGCACCCGCCATGGCGGGCTCGCCTCAGTGTTGGCTTGAGACAAAAAACGAGAGGTCCAGGTGAAGCGTTCGTTCCTGAAGCGTGGTCTGCTGCTGTCCGCCGCGTCGGCAACTTTGTTGTCCGCCCCGGCCTATGCCGCCAATCTGGAAATCAGTTCCGCCACCACCACAGCCGTCAAAACCTCCACCGCCAACAACGGTGCGGGCGACATCACCATCGACTCGAACGGCAGCATCACCATCACCCAATCGGGTCCGGCGGTGACGCTCGACTCGAGCAATGACGTGAATCTCAACGGCTCGATCTCGAACAAGAACACCACCGGCGCACAAGGCGTCCTGATCGACACCGGCACCAACACGACGCCCGTCACGCTGACGGGCGATTTCCTGGCGATTTCCACCGCGCCCACCACCATCGACCTCAGCGGATCGGGCACGGGCAAGACCGGTATCGGCATCACCGGCAACGGCACGCTGACGGGCACGTTCAATTTCAATTCCGGCACCATCGCGGTCCAGGGCAACAGCTCGACCGGCATCGGCATGTCTCCGGACACGACGCTCAACGGCGACTTCACGTTCGACGGCACGATCGTAATGACGCCGACCACCGCCAACGACACCAGCGCCGCCACCGGCATCACCGGCATCGCGCTTGGCGGTGACGTCACGGGCGATGTCAATCTCGGCGGCCAGATCCAGATCTACGGCAACGGTTCGCGCGGCTTCGTATCGACCGGCACGATCACCGGCTCGTTCGTCAACGGCGGACTGATCGGCACGGAAGGCTTCCAAACCTCGCAGAATCAGTCGACCGGGGCAACGACAGTGCCCAAGGGAACCGGCGATCCGCTCGGCGGCTCGGCCGTCTCCATCGGCGGCTCGATCCTGGGCGGCTTCATGAACGCAGGCCCGGACGGCTCCGCGACTCCGCCCGGCACGGCGACGATCTCGATGGATGGCGGCGGGCTGGGTACGCCGGTGCTGTACGTAACGCCTTCGCTGCAAGGCGTGCAGAGCCCCACCGCGGTGAAGATCGGCATCTACACGGCCGATACCGCCAATCCCGGCTACTCGTTCTACAACCGCGGCAGCATCGGGCTGATCGGCGGTACGACGCTCGATCCCAACATGTCGACCGTCGGCGTCCTCTTCGCGGGCACAAGCGCCACCGCCGATGTCGAACTCGCGGGCAAGGGCTTCTTCAACTCCGGCACCATCGCCGTCGGAGGCCGGACGACAGGCTCCGGTACGGCGCCGATCACTGTGGTCGGGCTCGGAATCGGCAGCGTCGCCATCAGCGATTCGGGAACTGCCAATGGCGGCTTCGTAAAAGTCGGCGACGGCACGGCGGGCTCCGGCATCTACAACAGCGGCAGCATCACGGCGCTGGCGAGCGGCGACCTTGGCGCAACGGCCATCGCCATCGACATCGGCTCGACCTCGGTGGTGAAAAGCCTCACCAACACCGGCATCATCCGCGCTTCGGTCGACACCAACAATCCGTCGACCGTGCAGACGCAGAACATGTACGCGATCGACGATCAGTCGGGCACGCTGTCGACGATCACCAACACGGGTTCGATCGTCGCCGAACGCTCCGACCCGACAAAATCGCTGATCACGGCGGGTACGCCCGTGCGGGTCGCAGCCTTCCTGCGCAACAACACGAGCGGCGTCACCTTCACCGACGGCGACGGCACGCATACGGGCCTCGTCTCCGGCGACATCTATTTCGGATCGGGCGCCGACACGCTGACGGTCAACGGCGTTTCGACCACCCAATTCTCGTCCGTCACCGGCAATATCGATTTCGGCAGCAACAACACCAACAGCGGCGCGACCGACAAGCTCAACATCGGCGCCTTCGGCGTCGTCACCGGCCAGATCACTGAAAGCGATCTGAACATGCTGGACGTCAACATCGCCTCCGGCGGCACGCTGAACATCCTGAACAATTCGGTGCGTCAATCGCTGCTGCTCAACGATTTGACGATGGCGAACAACGCCCACCTGAACATCGCGGTCTCGACGCTGTTGCCCGATAACGTCTCGATCAGCGCCGACGACATCACCATCACAGGCGCCAACGCCAACACGATCGGCGTGGTGTTCTCGAGTTTCATCCCGGCGACGGGACGTTTCGTGCTGCTCGAAGCGCCCACCGGCAACCTGCACATCGACAACACCGCCCAGGTCGTCGCCGGCCTCAACACCAACATCCCGTTCCTGTTCACCGGCAGTGCCGCCTATCTCACGAACCAGTCGGGCCTCGACCAGCTTGTGCTGAATCTCACGCCCAAATCGGCCAGCACGCTCGGCCTGACGGGTTACGCGGCACAGATTTTCCCTTACGCCAACATCGCGCTCGAGAAAGACGACACGCTGGGCGCGGCGATGATCTCGGGCATCACCGACAACACGAGCGCCCAGAACGCCTATTCGCAGTTTGCCCCCGACGCGAGCGGCGGCACGCGCGCCATCGCGATCTCGCTCACCGACCATGCCACGGGACCGGTGGCCGCACGCCAGCGCGCGCTGCGCCTCTACGCGACGCAGCCGGGCGATCTCACCCTGTGGGGCCAGGAATTCGCGCAGCAGATTTCCGACAAGGGCTCCGACGGCCTGCCGGGCTTCAAGGATTCCGGTTTCGGCTTCGCGCTCGGCGCCGACGGCGGCGACGCGCTCGGCGGCTGGTATGGCGGCGCCTTCACCTTCTACACGGGCAATGTCGACCAACGCGCTCCGCAGTCGAGCCGCGACAACACGCAATGGTACATGCTGTCGGGCTATTCGACATGGCGTGGCAAGGGCCTCTTCCTCGACACGCAATTGTCGGCGGGCTACGGCGATCTTTCGGCGCACCGTTTCATCACCGTGGGCGGCCTCACGCGCCAGGCCAATTCCAAGCGCTCCGCCGTGTTGGGCGCAGCCGGCATGACGACGGGCGCCAACCTCGTCTACGGCTCGACCACATTCACGCCCAACATCGCCATCGACGGTTTGACGATGCGCGAAGAGGGCTACACCGAAACGGGCGGCGGCCCAATCGGCGCCGACGGCTTCGACCTGCACGTCAACCCGGTCTTGATGAGTTCGCTGCGCGCCTTCGTCGGCATCAATGCGCGGCAGGACGTGAATTTCGGCAGCTTCTTCATGCAGCCCGAACTGCGCGTCGGCTACCGCTACGATCTGCTCGCCGATCGCATCGACCTCACCGCGTCGTTCCCGAGCGTCACGGGCACCGGCCCCGGCACGGGCGATTTCACCATCACGGGTCCGCAACCGTCCAAGGGCAACCTGCTCGCAGGCGCCTCCATCGCGGCGACGACGGGCGCGTGGTCCATCGGCCTGAACTACGACATGCTGAGCGGCAACAACGGCAGCATGACCCAGGTCGGCACCGTGTCGCTAGTGGGACGGATTTAGCCCCCTACCCCCTCTTCGCGGCAGGGCTATCGCATATGACGTGTTGCCCGAGAATAGGGACAAGAACCGTCTTGCGCGAAGCGCTATAAAAAATCTCACGCGGAGGCGCGGAGTCCGCGGAGGATCAAGAACGCTCCGCGGACTCCGCGTCTCCGCGTGACCCAACGCTTGCGCGGCAGAACGAATGTTTCGACCTATATGCGATAGCCCTGCCCTCGCGGGGCGGCGAGTGCAGACGGTCCAATCATCGCAACTCGTACTGCCGGTGCCGCAGGCGGCGATTGCCCGCGCGCAGCATCGCGATTTCCGACGAAAGTCCGCGCCGGCGCGCACCCAGCGCATGACGCGGCAGCAGGAAGCGATTGGTGCTGGCGTCAAGCGTGCCGGACAGCGTGGTGAAAGCGGAGGTGTAACCCGCGTCGCGCACGGCATGCCACGCGCCCCGGCACACATCGTCGACATTGCCGAACGGATAGGCGAATGCCGTACACGCCCCCACTTCGGCTTCGATCAATCGCTTCGGCAACATTGCCTGTTCCAGCAGATGGTCGTGCGCCTGCCGTGCGTTCATCGGCCAATGCCAATGCGCATGCGCGCCGATGCCGACACCGCGGCGGGCAAGCGCTTTCACATCGGCCCATGAGAGGAACGCATCGGAAGGAAAGAGCGCGGAAAGCTCCGCAAGCCCGGCCTCGGCAAGCACGGCATCCATCGCGTCCAACGCCTCGCGCGCACGTTCCGCCGGAAGCGTCTTCAGAAGCGCGATGACACGCGCCTCTTCCGCCCCGCGCTCCTGCGCCACGAAATCCACCCGCCCCACATGCGGCAACACATGATCGCCGATGGGCGCATAGCGCAGGAACGCGCGTGCCCGGAACATCGGATTGCGTTCCGTCGAACCGATATGCCGCGTGCTCACGAACAGGGTCCACGGCATTTGCAGTTCTTCGAGAATATCCGCCGCGTCCAGCAGGTTGGCGTAACCGTCATCCGACATCAGGAACAGCGCGCGCGGGTGCCGCTGCGGATCCCTCAGCACGTCGTCGAGTGCGGCAAGCGGCAGCACGTCGAACCGCGCCCGCAATTCGCCCATCATGGCGGCGAACGCATCGCGCTCGTGATGATTGTTCTGCAGCACGTCATCGTCGATCTGCCGCTCGACACCGTGAAAGAACACCGCCGCGGGCCGCGCGAACGGCAGCACCGCCGCTTGCGGCACAAGCCGCGCGGTCCCGGCAAATATACGTCCGGCAAGACTGCTCATCATCGAAGAATCGGCTTCGATCCTTTGGGGAATCGTTAAGCGAAAGAAAATTACTTTGGCGAAATCGCGCAAGTGGCCGGATTTGCAGGCTTATCGGCGAAAATGCGCTTTCGTTATCGAACACCTCCAAAACGCCCGTAAAATCGCGCCCATGAGCGAAGAAGAAACGCGCGCCGGCGCCAATCCGGCAAGCCAAACACCTCCGTTGCCGGTTCTCCTGCCGGAGGAAATCCATAACCCCAACATCACCGAGCATATGCTGAACGCACAACTCGCCGAATGTCTTGCGATGATGCGCGATGCCGTCTGGCTCTACCGTGTCGAGCCGCGCGAACCCCACGAGCGCGCCCGCTTCGTCGACCAGGCCGTCAGCCTGATGAAAGCCAGCTCCGACATGGGCGCCATGATACACCGCCTGAAGAGCGGCGATCCCAAACCGCATGAAAAGGTGCAGCGTCACATCGTCGAACACGTCGTGCGCCCGCCACGCGAGGGGGAGGGGGTGCCCGCGATTTCGAAAAACGACTAACGCAATGGAATCGTTGGAAGTCCGCCGAAAACCCGGCGGCCAGCCCGGCAACAGCAACGCCAGAAAGACCGGCCTCCACACCGCCCGGATAAGAGCCTTCAACGCCCGCGTCCGCGCCTGCAAGCGCCGCGCGCGCGAGTTGCTGAAATTGGCGGAAGCGGAGCTGGCGTTGCGCGAACATTCCCTCACCTCCCCTTTACGGGGAGGTCGTCGTCGTGCATCGGCACGACGACGGGTGGGGCCTCGCGGTGGTGAAAATCAAATACCGAATTCATTGCAACACCCCACCCGCCGCGCTGTCGCGCGTCGACCTCCCCGCAAGGGGGGAGTGAGAGGTTCAAGCGTTCAAAATCTTCAACGCTTCGGCATGAACCCGCGCGTCGCCCGCAGCGACGATACTTCCGCCTTCCGGCGAAACCGGCCCGCCCTTCCAGTCGGTGAACACGCCGCCCGCATTGGCGATCACCGGAATGAGTGCGGCAACATCCCAAGGCTTCAGCATGCTCTCGACGATGAGATCGATATAGCCCATCGCAAGCAGCGCGT
>CAZTCU010000104.1:0-8418 GCA_964612235.1 uncultured Rhizobium sp. | reverse complement strand
CTCACGCGGCGCAATTGCCCAACAGAAACGTAAGCGTTCGTCGAAATATAGGCCTGCCTTACCGCCGATTGCAGCGATGTCTGGAAATCGGAGAAGGTTCTGCCGGCAGCGCGGATCGGCGGCAGTTTCGGCAGCGATACATTGCCGTCATTGTCGACGAGAACGTCGTAGCTCGCGTTTTCCTGGCCGCGCAGCGTGATTTGCAGTCCGTCACCGGGGCCCAGAACATAATAGCCCTGAATCGAACCGACCTGCGGCACGGAGATCTGATTGAGGCCTGCGAAGAGGTCGTAACCGAATTGATGCAGCGGCAGACCGGCACGGTCGGAGAGAATGAGTTCGATGCGCGAAGGCGCCGTGACAGCCGGTGGCCCTATCGGAGCCTGAATGGTTTGCGTCTGCTGCTGCTGACCGGGTGGAAGTGTCGGCCCGTTTCCATTGCCCTGCTGGATTTGTTGCAGGATCGAGTTGACGTCCATGCCTTGGGCATTACTGGGTGGAACCAGCACCAACACTGCAGCGGCGGCAGTGATCGATGCGATGGACAGGCGGCGCAACATCAACTTGCCGGCAGACTTCATGCGTCGGTCTCTTCCCTGCGGTGATCTGGTGACATCGTGAAGAAGTTCCGCACCATAAAGCCGAATCCCAAACCCACTCAAGCGGTTAGGACTTAAATGTGGGGAGGGATGGTGAGCCCGGATGGGATCGAACCATCGGCCCTCTGATTAAAAGTCAGATGCTCTACCGCTGAGCTACGGGCTCGCCAAAGGCGGGCGGACCATAGGGGTGGGGTGTTCGCCGGTCAATCAATGGTCCGCGGCATTTTCGGCAGGGGGAAGAAGTGTCTACAGCAACGTTTCGGCGCGGCCGGGGATGACGGCCCAGACTTCGCCCGCCTTGTCCTTGGGGCGATAGAAGAGTTCGTCTTCCGGCGCGCAGCTGCGCGTTTTGGCATTGTCCGAATCGGCGCAGAACCGGCGGAACGTCCGCTCGATCTCGTCTTCGAATTTCTGCGGGATATCGCGCGAGGCGCTTTCGCGCTCCTTGCGGATGGCGCGCATCACCGACCAGCGGCGAAGCCCGCCCGGATGCGGTGTCAGGACCTTGATGAGCTCGATGAGGATGGCGCGATCCGAACGCATCTTTTGCGAATCGGCATTCGATCCGTTTCTGATGTCGAACTGCTCGCTGCGCTCCGCATAGGTCATTCGGGGTTCCTGTATCGGTTCTTGCCGGCTGTGCCGGGACGGTGGAGAGAAACGGCAGGGGCAATGCCCCTGCCGCTCTTGTCGGTCGGCAAAGCCGATCAGACGGCCTTCAGATTGACGGCCTTCGAGCCGCGAGCGTCGGGCTGGATGTCGAACGACACCTTTTGGCCTTCCGCCAGCGAACGCATGCCGGCCATTTCGACGGCGGTGGCATGGACGAACACGTCCTTGCCGCCATCGTCGGGCGCGATGAATCCGAAGCCCTTGGATGTATTAAAGAATTTTACTGTTCCGATAGCCATAACAGCTCCTTTCGGTGGTTGCGCACAGACACATGCCTGGGCGTATGAACGGAGCGATCAGGTCTGAAAAGTCGGCTGTCTCGGCCAGGCGCGCATTGCGAGTGGGGAGTACAACAGTGCGCTTCATCTGACGAACGCCGTCGGGCGTCTGTTTAGGCGCTCCGAGGCTACTTAACAAGCCAGACGCCAAAGCGGCATTTTTGAATTCACGATATCAAAGAGCAGTCAGGGACCGAATATAGGCTTTATCACCTATTTGTTCAAGAATATTTTTCGATTATTTTGTTTATTTACCTATGTTACTGATTTCGAAGGATTATTTATAATCTTCGCACTCATTTTGCGCCGGCAGAGCTTTCGGCCGACCGGGCGTAGGCCGTGAAGACTTTTTCCGCACAGGCCGCCAGCGTGCCCTCGGCGATGGCCGCGCGCAGGTCGGCCATCAGGTCCTGGTAGTAGGCCAGGTTGTGCCAGGACAGCAGCATCGAGGCGATGATCTCGTTCGCCTTCACGACATGGTGGAGATAGGCCCGGCTGAACTGGCGGCAGGCCGGGCAACGGCACGCCGGGTCGAGGGGGGCCGTGTCTTCGGCGTGGCGCGCGTTGCGCAGGTTAAGCGGGCCGTTGCGGGTGAAGGCCTGGCCGTTGCGGCCCGAGCGCGTGGGCAGCACGCAATCGAACATGTCGATGCCGCGCAAAACCGCGCCGGCGATGTCGTCGGGCTTGCCGACGCCCATCAGATAGTGCGGGCGATCTTCGGGGAGGTGAGAGACTGTCGCGTCCAGCACGTCGAACATCGCGCCCTGCCCTTCGCCCACCGCAAGTCCGCCCACCGCGTAACCGTCGAAGCCGATCTCTCGCAGCTCGTGGGCCGAACGCCGGCGCAAATGCGGATAGATGCCGCCCTGCACGATGCCGAAACAGGCATGGCCCGGTTGTTCGCCGAACGCCGCCTTGGATCGCGCGGCCCATCGCATCGAAAGCGCGAGCGATTTTTCGATTTGCGCTTCGTCCGCCGGAAAGGCCGGGCATTCGTCGAGCACCATCTGGATATCGGAGCCGAGCAGCCGCTGAATCTCCATCGCGCGTTCGGGCGAAAGAAATTCTTCCGCACCGTCGATATGCGAACGAAAGCGCACCCCGTCTTCGGAGATCTTGCGCAGTTGCGATAGCGACATCACCTGGAAACCGCCGGAATCGGTGAGGATCGGCCGCTCCCAGCCCATGAATGTGTGCAGGCCGCCCAGCCTGGCGATGCGTTCGGCGCCGGGGCGCAGCATCAGGTGATAGGTGTTGCCCAACACGATGTCCGCGCCCGTTTCGCGCACGGATTGCGGCAGCATCGCCTTCACCGTCGCGGCCGTTCCCACCGGCATGAAAGCAGGCGTGCGGATATCGCCGCGCGGCGTGGAAATGACGCCGCTGCGCGCGGCGCCGTCTTTGGCGTGAATGTCGAAAGTGAAGCTCATCGGGGGCGGAATAACAGACAGGCATCGCCATAGGAATAGAACCGATAGCGTTCGCGGATCGCTTCGGCATAGGCCGCACGCATCACCTCGGTGCCTGCAAACGCGCAGACGAGCATGAACAAGGTCGAGCGCGGCAGGTGGAAATTGGTGAGAAGCACATCCACCGCTTTGAAGCGATAACCGGGGGTGATGAAGATATCCGTCTCGCCTTCGAAGGCTTCGATGCGGCCGTCATCCCTTGCCGCCGTTTCCAATGTGCGAAGCGAAGTGGTTCCAACAGCCACGATGCGCCCGCCCGCCGCGCGCGCCGCGTTGAGGCGCTTTGCCGTGTCGGCGGAAAGCGTGGCCCATTCGGAATGCATCTTGTGGCCGGACGTGTCACTCGCCGTCACCGGCAGGAACGTGCCCGGGCCCACATGCAGCGTGAGCGTCTCGCGCGAAATCCCGCGCGATTGCAGACGCGCCAGAAGTCCGGGCGTGAAATGCAGGCCCGCGGTCGGCGCGGCAACGGAGCCGGGCGCGCGCGCGAACACCGTCTGGTAATCGGCCCTGTCCTGTTCGTCGACCGCGCGCTTGCCCGCGATGTAGGGCGGCAACGGCATCTCGCCTTCCCGCGCGATGGCGGCGTCCAGTTCCGCGCCGGAAAGCGCAAAGGCGACATCGACTTCGCTGCCGCTGACATGGCCAAGGACGTTTGCCTCCAGGTCGTGCCCCAGACGCAACTTGTCCCCAGCGGCGAGCTTTCGCGCCGGACGGGCAAAGGCGCGCCACCGGTCCGGGGCCAGCCGGCGATGCAGAAGCAGTTCGATCTTGGCGGGCAGCCCATCGGCCCCCCGTGGCAGGCGCAGGCCCTTCAATCTTGCCGGTATCACCATCGTGTCGTTGAGGACGAGCGCGTCGCCTTGCCGCAAAAAGCCAGCAAATTCATCGACTAAAGCATGTTGCAACCGGCCGTTTTCGTGTACAACCAGGAGACGAGCAGCTTCTCTTGGAAGAGCCGGCCGCAACGCGATCAGGGAATCGGGAAGGTCGAAATCGAAGCGGGCGACATCCATGGGGCGGGCACTATATCGGCGCCGAATGCAGACGCCAGCGCAGCACGAAAGCTCTCGGAAAGAGATAATTTGGCAAGAAATCGACGCTAGTGTTCACGCACGGAACTCCAAACAGGCTTAGAGCCTTGACACTAAAAGGCACTTTTGTTCCTTTGACGCCGCTGAAAGGGACGTCGCCGTACGGTGGCGTATTACAACAAGGGCAGGGGTCCGGCTCATACCGGGCGAATCGCGTCCGGCATGCTTCTGGTGGAGCGAAAGGGAGAGCACGAAACGGCCCGCGTGTATCTGGGCCGATAACGCCGCCAACCATCCAGAGCGGGGGTTCTTATGAATATGGATGTGCGTAACGCCCTGCTTCCCGCAGCCGCGTATCTCCCAGCCGAAGTCTTCCCTCCTGCAGCCAACCGAGTGAAGCGTGTGATCGACGTCGTGCTGTGCTTCCTTGCGCTGCCGGCGATCCTTGTCATCGGCATTCCGATCGCTTTGCTCATCATGCTCGACGGCGGCGGACCGTTCTTCGTCCAGACCCGCATCGGCCGCGGCGGCAACCGCTTCCACTGCCTCAAATTCCGCACCATGGTGCCCAACGCCGAGCGCAAGCTGCAGCGCATCCTCGACCGCGATCCGGCGGCGCGCGCCGAATGGGAACGCGATTTCAAACTGAAGAACGATCCCCGCGTGACGTGGATCGGCCGTCTCCTGCGCAAGATAAGCCTCGACGAGCTGCCGCAATTCCTCAACGTGCTGGCGGGCGAAATGAGCATCGTGGGGCCGCGCCCCGTGACGCGCCAGGAACTGAACCTCTATGGCGACAACGCACAGCTCTATCTCGCCTGCACGCCCGGCATCACGGGGCTTTGGCAGGTGAGTGGGCGCAACGATGTCAGCTATGCCAATCGCGTGGCGCTCGACGTGCGTTACGTGCTGACGTGGACGCCGCTGCAGGACGTGAAGATCATGTTCCGCACGCTGCCCGCGATGCTGAGCCGCCGCGGCGCTTACTGAACGGATTCCAACACGGCTTCGATGATGCGGTCCTGCGTGGCCGCATCGAGATACGGATGCATGGGCAGGCTGACGACGGTCTTGCTCAGTTTCTCGCTCACGGGAATCGGCGCACTCGGGAATTCGCGATAGCCTTTCTGGCGCGACAGCGGGATCGGATAATACACCGCCGTCGGAATCTCCTTCGCTTTCAGATCGGCCTGCAACTTGGCGCGATCCGGCACCTGGATCGTGTATTGCGCCCAGGTCGATTGCGCCCCTTCGATCACGCGCGGCACGCCGATGCGATTGGAACGCGACAGCGCGCTCGAATAACGCCGCGCCACCGTTTCGCGCATCTCGATCTCTTCGGGAAATATCTTCAGCTTCTCGATCAGGATCGCGGCCTGGATCGTGTCCAGCCGCGAATTCACGCCGATGCGGACGTTCTCGTATTTGTCGGTGCCCTGCCCGTGAATGCGGATGGAGCGCAACAGATCGGCCAATCCGTCGTCATTGGTGAAACTCGCGCCGCCATCGCCGAAACAGCCGAGCGGTTTGGCGGGAAAGAAACTGGTCGCCGCCGCATCGCCGATGCCGCCGGATCTGCGCCCATCCAGAAGACCGCCGAACCCTTGCGCGGCGTCGCACAGCATCTTGAGATTCTCGCGCCGGATGATCGGCTCCAGCACGCGGTAGTCCGCAGTCTGTCCGAACAGATCGACCGGCATCACCGCGCGCGGTTTCAACTTGCCCTCGCGCTTCACCATCGCGATGGCGGCTTCGAGGCTTTGCGGGTCCATGTTGAACGTGTCTTCAAGCACATCGACGAACACCGGCGACGCGCCCACCAGCGCGACCACTTCGGCGGACGCGGCAAAGGTGAAGGCGGGCACGAACACGGCATCACCGGGGCCGATGTTCCAGGCCCTGAGCACGATCAGCAGCGCGTCGGTTCCGTTGGCGCAGGCGATGGCATGTTTGACGCCCGCGAATTCGGCAAGCTGCGCTTCCAGCGTGGCGACCTGCGGCCCCATGATCCACTGGCCGCCCTCGACCGCATCCGAAATGGCCTTGGTCAAGTCCGCGCCCAGACGGCGGCGCTGGGCCTGCAGGTCGATGAAGGGAATCACGGCGCCTCCGGCGGATGGGACGGCGCGTTCTAGGCGCGCGCCCAAACGGGAGGCGACAAACTTAATGTTGCAGAATACGTCAGGCCGAGGCGGTGGCAGCTTTGCGTTTCAGGATACCCGCCGCGAAACTTGCGGCCGACAGCGCATAGAACAGCCACGACAACGTGTCGTTCGCCGAATCCGGCAACACGAAGCCCGCGATGCCGAAACAAAGCCCCGCCATCAGCGAAAGCTGACGCCACGGGATGCGCGCGAAGCGTTCGCGGCTGCGCTCGGCTTTCCACGCCAGCAATTCTTCTTCCGGCGAAAGCTCGCGCGAGGCGGGCTCGTAGGGTTCGACCGGCACGAAAGCCGGTTCCGCAAACGCGGCGGGTTCGGGCTCAGGACGGTTTTCGGAGGCGACGACCTGCAGGCGCCGCGATGCGCGAGGCGCTACCCCTCTGCGTCCAAACGTGGCTTCCCTCACCGTCGAATCGCTCCATGACCGCAAGGCTCATGCTCTCACGCCCGGTTTAGGGATGGCTTAAGGAAATCGTCCGATTTCGGATAATTCAAACTCGCTTCAACTGTCGGCCTCTATACGGGCCTTCAGGATCTTGTCGGGTTCGCCGGAAATGGCGCCATTGTTGTGGTCGCCGCCCTTCTTGATGGCGTCGACATGCTCCATGCCTTCGACCACCTGTCCCCACACCGAATATTGCCGGTCGAGCCAGGACGCATCGTCGAAGCAGATGAAAAACTGGCTGTTGGCGCTGTTGGGATTGGATGTGCGCGCCATCGAAACCGTGCCGCGCTTGTGGGGCGTGGCGGAGAATTCCGCTTTCAGGTCGGGGAGATCGGAACCGCCCGAGCCCGTGCCGGTCGGATCGCCCGTCTGCGCCATGAAGCCCGGAATGACGCGATGGAACACCACGCCGTCATAGAATCCTTTGCGCGCCAGTTCCTTGATGCGCGCGACATGGTTCGGCGCCACGTCGGGTTTTAGCGCGATGACCACAGGGCCGGTTTTCAGATCGAGAATGAGCGTGTTTTCGGCGTCGCGGGCCATGAACTAATCCTTTCGACGTTCTTTGCAGCGTTTGACGAGAAGCTTGGAGACATAGGGGCTGGTGAACGCCGAGACATCCCCGCCCAGCATCGCGATTTCCTTGACCAGGCGCGAGGCGATCGCCTGGTGCCGCGGATCGGCCATCAGGAACACGGTCTCGATTTCCGGGTTGAGCCGCTGGTTCATGCCGACCATCTGGAATTCGTATTCGAAGTCGGAGACGGCGCGCAGGCCCCGCACGATCATGCTCGCGCCCACTTTCTGCGCGAACTGGATCAGCAGGCTCTCGAACGTCTCGACCGAAATCGTCGCCCGCCCGTCGCCCGCCAGAGGCTCGGTTTCGTGGCGCAGCATTTCGAGGCGCTCTTTCAGCGTGAACAGCGGCGTCTTGGAGGCGTTGGTGGCAACGCCGATCACCAGATGATCGACGAGCTTCACCGCCCGCTTGATGATGTCGAGATGGCCGAGTGTGACCGGGTCAAAGGTGCCCGGATAAAGCCCGATGCGCGGTTTGCGTTCTGCCACCACGCCCTTTTTCGTTGCCACTATGCGTCCCCATTTTCCGAATCTTCGATGCGCTCGACGGACACGACGCGCTCATTCTCCTCGACCCGGAAAATGGTCACGCCGCCGGAGCCGCGTCTCTGGATGCTCACACCCGCCACCGGCACGCGGATGATCTGGCCCTGATCGCTGATGAGCATCAGGTCGTCGCCCTCTTCCACCGGGAACGCCGCGACGATGGCATGGTTCTTCCTGCCCATATCGAGCGCCACGATGCCCGAGCCGCCGCGCCCCGTGACGCGATATTCGTAGGAACTCGACCGCTTGCCGAAGCCGGTCTCGGAGACGGCGAGCACGAACTGTTCCTTCGCGCCCAATTCGGCGTAACGCTCCGTCGTCAGGGCTGCTTCCTCGCCGCCGTCATCGGCATCGTCGGCCACATCTTCGATGGGTTCTTCCCCGGTTGCCGCCCGTCGCGTCGCCGCCGACTGCTTGAGATAGGAGCGGGCTTCGGCCGAGGTCGCATCGCTGTGATGCAGCAGCGACAGGCTCACCACCTCGTCGCCCTCGGCGAGCTTGATGCCGCGCACGCCGGTGGAATCCCGGCCCTTGAAGACGCGCACGTCCGTCAGCGGGAAGCGGATACATTTGCCCAGCCGCGATGTCAGCAGCAGATCGTCCTGCTCGGTGCAGGTCTGCACGCCCACGA
>CAZTCU010000103.1:0-8533 GCA_964612235.1 uncultured Rhizobium sp. | reverse complement strand
ACATCCCCTTCGTCAGCGACAAGCTCGACCTGCGCATCGCAGGCGAATGGACCAAGCGCGACGGATACACATTCAACGAGACGACCGGCCAGCAGATCGATGGCCGCGACCTGTGGTCCACCCGCGCAACCCTGCGTTGGAAACCCTCGTCGGACATACAAGCCGATCTCATCTGGGAGCACTTCGCTGAAGGTGACGATCGACTGCGCAGCGGTAAGCAATTATGCAAAAATGATCCAGGCCCGACCACGTTTACCGCGGCCGACGGCACGGTTGTTCAGGTTCCGTCCGCCCGCGGCAACGTCTTTAGCATCAATGCGGCCTATTTCAGCCAAGGATGCCTTCCGAGCTCGCTCTATTCGAATGACGCCTTTCAAGTGCCGAATGGATTCTCTCTGCCCTTCGTCAATGGCGCGTCGTTCGAAAGTTTGATCAATTCAAACATCGACCCCTATGCGAGCACCACGCAGTCGACAAATCTCAGAAATATCCAGTCTGCCTTCGAACCGAAATACAAGGCGAAGAACGACACGCTGGAATTGAATGCGAGTTGGAATGTCACGCCCAGCCTGACCTTCTATTCCGACACTGGTTACAATCGGGATTGGCTGTGGTCGAGCGAGGACTATAATCGTTTTAACACCACACCGGGCGTATTCCTCGGCGGTGGTTTCTCTGGCAATCCATATGTCGATGAAAATGGCGTGTTCTGCGATCCGCAATTGGGCTGCAGCGACCGTCTGGTGGTCCAAGACCTGGCCACCGAACATTCCTGGCAGTTGAGCCAGGAATTCCGTCTGGCATCGAACTTTGCCGGCCCGCTGAATTTCAGCGCCGGCGGCAACTACCTGCACTACGAGACCGAGGAAAACTACTACGTATTTTCCAATACGTTCACGATGATATCGTTGAACAATGTGAACTGCGGCGCCACTTACACTCCCGGCGTCACGAACGACCTCTACTGCCTCAACAACGGCAGATCGTATCAACCCGGCTTCCCGAACGTCGACAGCATTCCGACCGAAGCCCCCCAATATCTCGATCCCAATCCCATCACCTCCCTGGACAATGAGGGCCACAACTACTTCCTGAGCCAGAATCCCTACAATCTGAATTCCTATGCGTTGTTCGGCGAAGTCTATTACAATATCACACCCGACCTGAAGTTGACGGGTGGTTTGCGGTGGACCGATGACCAAAAGCATTTCACCGATATCCCAAGCGAATTGCTGGTCATCGGCTATGGCTATCCGACACTCGGTTATGTCGATCAATCTTGGAGCAAGTTCACCGGCCGCGCCGTCGCCAATTGGACGCCGAAACTTTCCTTCACCGACCAGAGCCTATTCTATGCGTCCTACGCGCATGGTTATAAGGCGGGCGGTGCGAACCCGCCGGGTCCCGTATTGCTCAATGCGGATACCGGTTTCACCACCGCCGGTGTAGCAAACAACATTGCCTTCCCGGTTCACCCGTTGACGTTTAAACCGGAATACGTCGATGCATTTGAAGTCGGCACAAAAAATACGGCAGCCGACGGCGCGCTGACAATCAATGGCGATGTCTTCTATTACGATTACAGAGGCTACCAGATTTCGCAGATCGTCGATCGTACGGCGATCAATCTGAATTTTGATGCCACCGTGAAAGGCGCCGAACTCGAAGCGACGTGGGAGCCGGTTCCGGGTCTCAAATTCTCGTTCGCGGGTGGCTATGAGGCGACGCGCATCAAGAACGGGCAACAAGCCATCGATCTGATCGACCGCACGGCCGGTCATGCCGGTTGGGTTGTTATGAAGCCGTCGGTTGGTCAATCTTCAAACTGCATTATCCCGGAATATGTTGCCGCGGCATTGGTACAGACCGACTATGGTGGAGAGGGCGATTCCAACGTCACGGCCTGCGGCACCGCTTATACGGCGGGCCTCGATCCCGTCACCACCGACTACTACAATCCCGGCACCACGTCGGTTCTCGGACCAGGTGGCGTATCGCATCCTTATCCCGGCTACGATCCTCTGAGTGTCGATCCGAACGCGCCGGCCAATGTCAACAACGGGCTTGGCTTGCCACCAAACAATGGCGAAGGTTTTGCCAAGAACCTGAGCGGCAACGAGCTGCCCAACGCGCCGCATTTCACCGTTTCCATGGGCGCGGATTACACCGTCCCCGTTACGCCGGATTGGGCGGCAACGCTGCACGGCGACTTCTATTGGCAGGACAAATCCTGGGCCCGCGTATTCAATGACGATCCCTATGATCGAATCCGTGGTTACACCAATGTGAACCTGGCATTGATCCTGACCGATACGTCCGGCTGGCAGTTCATGGGCTACGTCAAGAACGTGTTCGACACCACCGCAATCACCGGCGATTTCCTCAACAGCGACGATTCCGGTCTGACCACCAACATCTTCCTCACCGATCCGCGCCTCTTTGGTGTGCGTGTGACCAGGCATTTCGATGGCGGCGGCTTGAATGACGGCGGCGGTTTCCTGTCAGGCTCGGGCGGAACGCCGCAGCTTTGGATTCAATTGGGCGGCAACTTCAACGCGACGCTTGCAGATGCCACCAGCCCATACGATCCGACGGGAAGCGCCGCGTTCCCCAATGGCGGCACTGCAACGCCGGATTGGCCAGCCGGATTACCCACTCCCGCTCAATTGCAGCACACGCCCGACAGAGGCTTCGACTGGGAAGGCTCGCTCTCTTTCGTTCCTGAAGACACCGATTGGGTTCTGAAGGCGGGTGTTCGCTATGGTCGCGCCTCTCGCAACAAGCACTATCACAAGAGCATGATTGCCGGCACGAAAGAAGGCATCAGCTTTTTTGGCTATTACCGGCAGTGCAGTGCATTCAAGCAATATCCATCAGCTTCTCAGTTGCTCGATGCTTGCTATCACGGCGGAGCGAAAGAATTCGTCGATTCCCAGGATGGATCGTCCGAAGAGCACATGATGCTCGATTTCACCTTGGGCAAGGACATTGGCATCGGCGCATTCGGCAACGGCGGCAAAAGCACCATTTCCGGTGGTGTACGATTCGCCCAATTCAATTCCCAGTCGTCGCAAACTTTGGGCGCGGATCCGCATTACTATCTAACTCCCAATGTTTTTGCGAAATACCACGAGGTTTGGGAATTCGATTCGCATGAAACCCGTTCGTTCCACGGCGTCGGTCCGGAATTGACGTGGGAAGGCAACACACCGCTTTGGGGTGACGAAGCCGACGGCCAAATCACACTCGATATGGGTGTGAACGTGGCGGTGCTGTTCGGTCGTCAGAAGGTTCGTTTGAACCACGACGTAAATCATTGCGATGTTCAGGGCTTCGGCACGCTCGCCGTCTGCGAAGGACAGACCATCGGTGGCGACATCGATGGCCGAATACCAGAGCCGCCAGACAATGTGAACCGTTCCCGCACGGTCACTGTGCCGAACCTCGGCGGTTATATCGGCGCCTCCATGCGCTATCGCAACGGCAAGGTCAGCCTGGGCTATCGTGCCGATACGTTCTTCAACGCGATGGATGGCGGACAGGAAACGCACCAGAGCTACAACCGCGGCTTCTATGGGCCTTACCTGAATGTGAGCCTGGGACTGGGCGGCTAGGCTCCCAAATATCGGAATATGAGAAGGGCGGTGAAGCGATTCACCGCCCTTTCTCTTTGCTGCCTCCGCAACAAGATTGCGCGCCCTCGCGCAAATAATCCGCCGCCCCATCCGAAATCCGCTCCCCCCAATCCGTTTATCCCTATGTAGTCTTCACTTCGGTCCTCCAAAGGCGGGATGCTTCAGGGGATGGGCGAAACACCGGAAAATGGCCGCGAGACTGCCGATCTGCGCCGTAGCGCCGGCATGACCGAGGACGGAATCAACGGCTGGTTCGTGCGCGAAGTGCTGCCGCTGGAGGCGGCATTGATGCAGTTCCTGCGCCGCTCGTGGCCCAACAAAAGCGACATCGACGACCTGGCGCAGGAAGTCTACGCGCGAGTTTATGAAGCCGCGCGCGAGAAAATCCCCCAACCGGTGAAGCCCTTCGTCTTCACCATCGCCCGCAATCTGCTGATCGACCGCGTGCGCCACGAACAGGTGGTGCCCATCGAAGCGGTGGCCGATCTGGAAACCCTGGGCGTCGCCGTCGATGCGCCGGGGCCGGACAGAAACGTGATGGCGCAGGACGAATTGCGCCGCCTGCAGGCCGCCCTCGAAAAATTGCCGCCACGCTGCCGCGAAGTGGTGGTGCTCGGCCGCATCGAAGGGCTTTCCGGAAAAGAGATTTCGCAACGCCTGGGGATCGGCGCGTCGACCGTCTCCGAACATCTCGCCACCGGCATGAACACGCTGGCGGACCTGTTGTTCGGCGACGAGGCGGAGCTCGGGAGAAAGCCGTGAACACACATCTGCCCAACGCGAAAGAAATTCGCGAGCGCGCCGCCGATTGGCTGCAACGCCGCAATTTCTGGAACTGGAGCGAAGCCGATCAAGCAGCCCTTGACGCCTGGCTCGCCCAATCGCCTTCACACATGACGGCATATTTGCGCGTGCAGGCGGCATGGGAAAACACCGGCCGTCTCACCGCGCTACGCAGCATCCGCCCCGCACAGCGGCCCGCGCCGAAGAGCCGCCGCGTGTTGCCGCTTCTGATGGGCGTTGCCGCCGCCGCCGCGATTGCCGCGGTGGTGGGTTCGTCTTCGCTCTCGGCGTGGTTCGGGCCGGATGTGAAGACCTACGCCACCAAGGTCGGCGGCCACGAAATCCTCAAGCTCGCCGACGGCTCGGAAATCGAGCTGAACACCGACACGGTGTTGCGCACCTCCATGCAGCCGCACGAACGCAAGGTGTGGCTGGAGCGCGGCGAAGCCTATTTCCAGGTCAAGCACGATGAAAAGCGCCCGTTCGTGGTGCTGGCAGGCAATGACCGTGTGATCGATCTGGGCACCAAATTCACCGTGCGCCGCGAACCGCATCGTCTGCAGGTGGCCGTGATGGAAGGCCGCGTGCAGCTGCAATCCAAAACCGCATCGGGCAAGGAACATTCCGTGGCGCTTGCGCGCGGCGATGTCGTGGTCAGTGCGGGCGGCGTGCTGCCGGTGGTGAAGAAATCCGAAACGCAGTTGGAAAAAGACATCGCCTGGCGCAGCGGCGAACTCGTGTTCGAGGGCGCGACGCTCGCCGACGCCGCGCGCGAATTCAATCGCTACAACACCGACAAGATCGTGGTGGCGGGCACGGGCGTGGCCGGGCTGACCATCGGCGGAAAGTTCGCCAAGAACGACATCGCGGCCTTCGCCGAACTTGCGCAGCATGTTCTGGGCCTTCGCGTCGAACGCGCGGGCAACATCATCGTCATCACACGCTGAGCTTCATCGTTTCATCAAGGGGGGAATTGCCATGAAATCATACTTCCGGGGATCGGCCTTCACCGGCGCCTGCGGTTTGCTTCTCATCACCGCCGCCGCGGCCCATGATTTCGACATCCCCAGCGGCAATCTCAAGGCCGCACTCGACGCCTATGTGAAGCAATCGGGCGTCACCTTGATGTATTCGCTCGATGCCGTGAAGAACGCGCGCACCACCGGCGTGAAAGGCGATCTGCCCGCATCCGACGCGCTCACCCGTATCCTCAACGGAACGGGTTTCACCGAATATCGCAACGCCACCGGCGCCGTCGGCATCATCCGCGACGAACGCTCCGCCAACGAAGCCCCCATCGAACTCGCCCAAGCCATGCAGGCCCCGCGCAGTTCGGTGGAAACGGTGACAGTCACCTCATCGAAACTTGGCGGCGCGGACGTGCAAAGCGTCCCCATCGCCATCACCGCCATGAGCCAGGAGCAGCTAACGGCCACCCAAACAGCGGGCGGGCCCGATCTCGTCAAGAACGTGCCGAACCTGACGTTCACGAAAACGAATTTCACCGGCTACAGTGTGCAAATACGCGGTATCGGAACCCAGGCCATTTCCGTTGCCACCGATCCCGCAGTTGCTATCGCATTCAACGACACGCCGTTCATTCGCAATCATTTTTTCGAGCAGGAATTCTACGACGTCAGCCAAGTGGCTGTGCTGCGCGGCCCCCAAGGCACACTTTATGGCCGCAATGCAACGGCAGGCGTCGTAAACGTCGTTTCGGCCAAGCCGAGCGATCGCTGGGAAGCTTTGGCTTCCGTCGACGTCGGCAATTATAACAATCGCCGCGTCGAAGGAATGCTCAACATTCCAGTTATTGGCGACAAGTTTGACATCCGTCTCGCTGGCGAGTGGACAAAGCGCGATGGTTATTCTTTCAACGAAACGACGAACAAGTCTATTGACGGTCGGGATCTTTGGTCGACGCGTCTGACGCTCGGTTTGCACCCGACGTCGTGGATCAACGCAAATCTTGTTTGGGAGCATTTTGACGAAAAGGACGACCGCATCCGTTCCGCCAAACAGCTCTGCAAGAAGGATTTGGGTCCGGGAACAGTGGACGGACTGGTTCTATCCACAATGCCAAACACCAACGTCTACAATGAGAATTTCTATCGCTCGTGGTTGAGCCAGGGTTGTTTGCCCGCCTCGCTTTATTCTTCTGAAGCCTTTGAAACCCCGAATGGCCAGTCCATTCCATTCGTCGCGGCCGGTGAATTCGCGTTCGATGGCGCCGGCGGAAGTGCGCCAGGCGGATTTTTGCTCAATCCCGTCGATCCTTATGCCAGCACCGTGCAATCGATGGATTTGCGCAAGATCCAGTCGGATCTGACGCCCACCTATCGCGCTAAAAACAACGTGATAGAGCTGAATATCGATATCAACGTGACGCCTGAACTGACGGTCACCTCGCAAACGGGTTACAACAAGGACCAGTTGCGTTCGACGGAAGACTTCAACCGGTTCAATACAGCCCCCGGTCTGTTCGGCACGCTCGGCGGACCCAACAGTCTCACGCCCGGGGGCACTTATTGCGATCCCCAACTCGGCTGTTCGCAGAAGATGGTGGGCGAAGATCTATCGGAGGAACGGGCCTGGCAATTCAGCCAGGAGGTGCGCCTGACCTCCCAGTTCGAGGGACCGCTGAACTTCAGCGTGGGCGCGAACTACCTTCACTATCAGACGGTCGAAGATTATTTTGTTTTTTTCAATCTGGTCACGGCGGTTGAACAACTTGCCAATGGACAGAGGCCATACGAGTTCACGACTTGTCACGGCGGAAGTGGCGCATTCGAGATTCCACCTACACCCGTCGTGATGTCGCTTGGCTCTATTTCGGGATATTTCCCATCCAATTTCGGCTGCGGATTCGGTGGAATATACGGCACCTATATTGATCCGAATCCCATCGAAGATTTGAACGGCAATGGTCACAATTATTTCCGCAGCCAAAATCCTTATCGATTGAATTCGTGGGCCGGATTCGGCGAGATCTACTATCAGGTATCGCCTGACGTTAAGCTCACCGGCGGGTTGAGGTTTACCGACGATAGGAAATATTTCGAAGTCATTCCAAGCTGGGTGTTTTTGCTGGGCGGCGGTTATCCCGTTACCGATATCGTCAATCAGGAATGGAAGAAGTTAACCGGTCGGTTCAACGTCGATTGGTCCCCCAAACTCGATTTCACAGATCAGACCTTGGTCTATGCGTCCTATTCCCGGGGATACAAAGGCGGCGGCGCCAACCCGCCGGGCCCGATCCCCAATACGTTCAGCGCCCAATCCTTCATCACCCATCCGGCCACATTCGATCCGGAATATGTGAATGCATTCGAGCTGGGAACGAAAAACACTCTGCTCGACGGCAACCTCACGCTCAACGGCGATGTCTTCTACTACGACTACAAGGGATACCAGATTTCCCAGATTGTCGATCGAACGTCGATCAATTTGAATGTGGATGCCACCGTCAAAGGTGCTGAACTTGAAGCCACCTGGGAACCGTTGCCAGGACTGCGATTCAATTTTGCGGGCGGTCTTGAAGACAGCTCCATCGACAACGGAGAATCCGCCATCGATCTGATAGATCGAACCAATGGGCACAGCGATTGGCTGGTGGTCAAGCCGTTCATCTCCTCCACATCCAATTGTATCCTGCCTGCTTCGGCTGTCCGCCAGCTTATCCAGAATTATCCAAGCGCCGGGCTACCTCTTACTTTGGCTTGCGACATCGCCTATGGCAGCAGCGAAGGCGCGCTGAACTTCCTGAGTCCGCCCGATCTCAGCGGCTTCGGCGTGGTGGGTTTCGATCCCACGCAATCGCCCAACAACGGCGAAGGTTTTGCGAAAGACCTCGGTGGCAACAAGCTTCCCAACACGCCGCCCTTCACTCTCTCCATCGGTGGCCAGTATTCGATGCCGCTGAGCGACGATTGGGCCGGCACCCTGCGCACCGATTTTTACTGGCAGGGAAATTCCTTCGCCCGCATCTTCAACGACAAGCCGTACGATCAGATCCACGGCTACACCAACCTGAACTTCGCCCTGATCTTCACAAACCAGGACGGCTGGCAGGCGATGGCCTATGTGAAGAACGTGCTGGACACCACCGCGATCAC
>CAZTCU010000102.1:0-8609 GCA_964612235.1 uncultured Rhizobium sp. | reverse complement strand
CCTTGGCGGTCAACGTCGTGCCTTCCAGCGGATCGAGCGCGATGTCGATGACCTCACCGCCCTGCCCCTCCTTCTCGCCGATATAGAGCATCGGCGCTTCGTCGCGTTCGCCTTCGCCGATGACGACGGTGCCGTCGATGGGAAGGTAGTTGAAGGCTTTGCGCATCGCCTCCACGGCGGCGTGGTCGGCGGCGTGTTCGTCACCGCGCCCGATCTGGCGCGAGGCGGCGATGGCCGCGGCTTCGGTCACGCGAACGGCTTCCAGCGCGAATGCGCGATCCAGTAATTTGCTCATCTTATCCAGCTTCCATGGGAATCATGTTGGGATCGCCGAGAACCTTGTCGGAGGCGGCAATCGTCTTCAAGGCGCGCGCCACGTTGGGTTCCGGCGCGTCATGGGTGATCATCACAATCGAAACGGGCTCGCCTGGCGCGCGGCCGCGCTGGATCATGCTTTCGATGGAGACATGGGAATCCGCGAGCTTGCGCGCGATTTCGGCCAGCACACCCGGCTCGTCCAGAACCTGGAACCGCAGATAGAACGCCGAGCGCCGCGATTCGGGAGGTGGCGGTTTCACGTCCTTGAGTGAGGCCGCGGGAATGCCGAACGCGGATCCGGAAGAGCCGCGCGCAATATCCACCAGATCGGCGATCACCGCCGATGCCGTCGGATCGCGCCCTGCGCCGCGTCCTTCGAAGAAGAACGGACCGGCCGCACCGCAATCGGCGACCACGGCGTTGAACGCGCCTTCCACATCGGCAAGCGGCGTTCCCAGTTTCACCATCGCGGGTTGCACGCGCTGGTCGAGCCCCATCGGCGTCTGCCGCGCGATGCCCAACAGCTTGATGCGATAGCCGAACTCGCGTGCGAAATTGATGTCTTCGTAGGTGATGTGCCGGATGCCCTGCACGCTCATATGCTTGAGATCGGGCTTCACGCCGAACGCCAAGCTCGAAAGAACCGCGAGCTTGTGTGCGGTATCGCCGCCACCGACATCGAGTTCGGGATCGGCTTCCGCGAAACCCAGACGCTGCGCTTCGGCGAGAACTTCCGCGAAGTCCTTCCCGGTCGCTTCCATCTGCGTGAGGATGTAGTTGCAGGTGCCGTTCAGGATGCCGCGCACCGCATGAACGCCATGGGCAATGAAACTTTCGCGCAAGGCTTTGACGATCGGAATGCCGCCCGCAGCCGCAGCTTCGAAGCGCAACGCGACTCCGTTTGCTTCCGCAAGCGCCGCCAGTTCCGCGCCATGCGTGGCCAGCAGCGCCTTGTTCGCGGTCACCACGTGTTTCTTCGCGGCGAGCGCGCCCTTGCAGAGCGCATAGGCCGAGCCTTCCTCGCCGCCGATCAATTCCACGATCACGTCCGCGTCGCACGACGCCAGAGAGACCGCGTCGGCGGTCCATGGAATGCCCTCAAGATTGCAGCCGCGCTTTTTCTTCTGGTCGCGCGCCGAGACCATAACGATCTCGAACTTGCAGCCCGCGCGCTCGCCGATTTCCGCGCGGCGCTCCGCCAGCGAATGCACGACACCCGCGCCCACCGTGCCGAGCCCGGCGATGGCAAGTTTGAGTGGCTTCATTTCGCGTCTTCCAGCACCGGCTCATTGGTGCGCAGGGAGAGAAACTTCTTCACATTGCGCGCCGCCTGGCGGATGCGATGTTCGTTTTCGACCAGCGCAATGCGCACATAGCCTTCGCCATATTCGCCGAAGCCGAGGCCCGGCGAGACCGCGACCTTCGCATGCGCAAGCAACTGCTTTGAGAATTCGAGCGAACCCTGCGAGCGAAATTTCTCGGGTATAGGTGCCCAGGCGAACATCGAAGCGGGCGGCGATGGGATATCCCAACCGGCACGCGCCATTGTGTCCACCAGCACATCACGCCGCGATTTGTAGATCGCACGGATTTCGTCGGCGCATTCCTGCGGCCCGTTCAGCGCGGCGGCAGCGGCGACTTGAATCGGTGTGTACGCGCCGTAATCGAGATAGCTCTTGATGCGTGCGAGCGCGCCGATCAGCTTCTTGTTGCCTGCCGCGAATCCCATGCGCCAGCCGGGCATCGCGTAGGTCTTGCTCAGCGAATGGAATTCCACCGCGATGTCGCGCGCGCCTTCGACTTGCAAAATAGAGGGCGGCGGATTGGCATCGTCGAAATAGATGTCCGCGTAGGCCAGATCCGACAACACCCAGATCTCATGCTTTTTGGCGAACGCGATCACGTCTTTGTAGAAATCCAGTCCCACGACCTGCGCCGTCGGGTTCGACGGATAGTTCACCACCAGCGCGGTCGGCGACGGCACCGAATGGCGCACCGCGCGGCCGAGGCTCGCGAGATAATCCTCCGGCGAGGTGGCGGGCACATGCCGGATTGCGGCGCCCGCGAGAATGAATCCGAACGCATGAATGGGATAAGCCGGGTTCGGCACCAGCACCACGTCACCCGGCGCGGTGATGGCTTGTGCGAGGTTCGCGAACCCTTCCTTGGAACCCAGGGTGGCGATCACTTCGCTGTCGGGATCGACGGTCACGTCGAACCGCCGCTGGTAATAGGCGGCCATCGCCTTTCTCAGGCCCTTGATGCCGCGCGAGGCCGAATAGCGGTTGGAGCGCGGATCGCGCGCCGTCTCGACCAGCTTGTCGACGATGTGCTTGGGGGTCGGCATGTCGGGATTGCCCATGCCGAAGTCGATGATGTCCTCCCCGCGGGCGCGGGATTCGGCCTTCAGCCGGTTGACCTCTTCGAACACATAGGGCGGCAACCGCCGGATGCGGTGGAATTCGCTTTGCATAACACCTGAAACCTTCGCGGGGCCCGAATCACCCGAGGGCGCACCTCAAGGCAATTCCCATTTTCCGTCAATGTTAAGGCAGACCTAGCCCTGGACGAATATCTCCGCCTTGGCGACTGAGGCGGTCTGGGGGGCGGCATCCACCAGCACCTTCTTCGCGGGCACGCCCTCTTTCATGAGCGCGCGCGCGATGGCGGTAGCTCGGGCCTGGGAGTGGTCGAAGTTGATGTGCATCAGCCGGGCGTCCGACAGGTTGCCGGAGGTCGCCGAGGCATAACCAACGATGCGCACATAACCTTGGCCGCCATGCGATTTGAAAAGCTCGGCGGCAGCGCGGACCTGTTGCAGGCCCTTGTCATCGAGGATCGTCGTGTCGCCCGGGAACACCACAATTGCTGTCGCAGGTCCGAAATAGCCGGGCGTGCTGGTGTAGTCCGGGTAGACCGACGGCTTCAGCATCGCCGTCTGCTTGTAGCGCGCGACAACGGGTGCCGCGACGAACTGCGAAACGCTGGGGTCCAGTGGCGGCGCGTTGGACGGCGCGAAACCGGGCGCAGCGCGGCGCGTGACCGGTGCTTGCGCGCCGGGAACGGGAGCGGCCGAGGCAACCTGCGTTGGCGCGGGTGCGGGCGCTGCATCCGGCGTGGCGGCTGGCGCCGGCTGGGCGGGCGCGCTGGCGACCGCAGTATCCGCTGAAGGTTCGGGGGCAGCTTCTGGAGCGGCAGCCGTATCGGCCGGCGCAGACGTCTCCGGCGCAGGTGCCGCTGCAGGCTGCGAAGGCGCTTCGGTGGTGGGAGCGGTGTCGGCGGAAGCTGTCTGCGTTGCCGTATCGTCGGACACCGGTGCCGCTACGGTCTCGTCAGGCACACTCGCCACATCGCCCGGCGCCGGTTCAGTCGGCGGCGGAGCCGCAGCCGGTTGGGCGGGCGCTTCGGTCAACGGCCCGGCGGTATTCGTCGTGCCCGGCGTTATGTTGTCGGCAGGTACATCTGCTGTCGCTACATCTGCCGAAGTATCCGGCGGCGGAGGCGCAGCTGGCGGCTGAGCCGGTGTGGCCTCGGCGACCTGCGTATTTGCGGGGGTTGCCGTGTCAGTCGCCCCAGGCGCAGGCGCCCCAGCCGAAGCTGGCGGCGGGGGTGCGGACGCTTCGGTGCCGCCGCGCAGGCTTTCGGCACTGTATTGGACATTGGCTGCATCGGCCTGAAGCGAATTGGCGACCTGGGCATTCTCATCGGCGCTCGACGGCGCTTCCGGGCGATCCGGGATAGAGGCTACATCCGGCTGTGCAGTGTCGTCCGCTGCGCCCGCGCCCGCATCGGATAGACCGCCAGTGTCGCTTGAGGCGGAGCTGCCGTCGTCGCCCAGCAGGCCGGTCGGATCGATGCTCTGCATCGTGGAACAGGCGGCGAGACCGCCCGCGAGAACCGCGGCGGCGGCAAGGCGCAAAGACGTCCTGGTGAATTCTGTCGACATCGGAACTCTCCCACGCCCCCCAAGTCTTTGATCGGCTTATAGCCCGCAGACTTCCACGCGGCCAGCGGCAGCGGGGAATCTTAGATTAATTCCCGGCAGGATGTGTGCTTGCGGAACGCGGAAAGCGCAAGGTATCAACAGTTCAGGACGGAAAAGCTATGGAAGACCCCAAGCCCGCGCGGGCCCAATCTTCGCGATCTAGGCCGCGCCAGCCCAAGGAGGGCGCGGCACCCGAATCGAAGGGGCCGGAGGCTAAAGCCGTTCCCGCATCCGGCTACGCCATCGCCGATCCTGCCGAGTTCGCGAGCAACATGGTGCGCGTCGGCCAGCAATCGCAAAAGCTGCTCGCCGATTACATGAAGCGCCAGGCCGAGAAGATCGGCAAGGAACCGCTCGATCCGCTGAACATCGGTGGCGCGTTCTCCGACCTGCTTGCCGCGATGGCGAACAATCCCCAACCGATGTTCGAAGCCACTTATGCGTTGTGGAACGACTATCTCACCTTGTGGGAACGCACCGCGCGTAAGCTGATGGGCGAAACGGTCGATCCGGTGGTTACGCCCACTGCCGGCGACAAGCGTTTCCGCGACAAGGACTGGCAGGAAAATCAGGTCTTCGACTTCATAAAGCAATCGTATCTGCTGACCGCGAACTGGCTGCAATCGACAGTGGGCAACATCGAAGGTGTCGAACCGGCGCAGGCCAAGCGCATCCGCTTCTACACAAAGCAATTCGCCGATGCGATGGCGCCGACGAATTTCATTCTCACCAATCCCGAAGTGCTGCGCCTGACGATGCAGACCAATGGCGAGAACCTCGTCAAAGGTCTCGATCATCTGTTGGAAGATTTGGATCGCGGTCAGGGCCAGCTTGCGATCCGCCAGACGGCGGATGCGTTCCGCGTGGGCGAGAACATCGCGCTGTCGCCCGGTAAGGTGATTTTCCGCAACGAACTCGTCGAACTTCTGCAATACGATCCGTCGATGGCCGAAGTCTACGAGCGCCCGCTGCTGATCTTCCCGCCATGGATCAACAAGTTCTACATCCTCGATTTGCGCAAGGAGAATTCCTTCATCAAATGGCTGACCGAGCACGGCTACACCGTGTTCGTCGCCTCATGGGTGAACCCGGACCGCCGCCTCGCGCAGAAGACGTTCGAAGACTACATGCGCGACGGCATCTTCGCCTGCCTCGACGCGGTGGAACAGGCAACCGGCGTGCGCGATCCGAATGTCGTGGGTTATTGCATCGGCGGAACGCTGCTGGCCTCCACGCTGGCCTACATGGCGGCGGGCAACGACAATCGCATCAACTCGGCGACGTTCTGGGCGGCGCAAGCCGATTTCACCGAAGCAGGCGACCTTTCCGTCTTCGTCGACGATGCGCAACTCGAAGCATTGCAGCAGCAGATGGAGAACGCAGGCGGCGTGCTCGAAGGGGGCAAGATGGCCACCACCTTCAACATGCTGCGCGCCAACGATCTCATCTGGTCGTTCGTGGTGAACAACTACCTGCTCGGCAAGGAGCCGATGCCCTTCGACCTGCTCTACTGGAATTCGGACACCACGCGGATGCCAGAGAAGACGCATCTGTTCTATCTGCGCGAATTCTACAAGAACAACGCGCTGTCGCGCGGCAAGCTGGAAATCGGCGGCCGCAAGCTCGACCTGAAGAAGGTCAAAGTCCCCATCTACCTGCAGTCCGCGCGCGAAGATCATATCGCGCCGTTCCGCAGCGTCTACAAAGCGACCAAGCTTTACGGCGGACCCGTGCGTTTCATCCTCGCAGGTTCGGGCCACATCGCCGGCGTCATCAACGCGCCCGCCGCGAAGAAATACCAATACTGGACCAACGACGAACTTCCCGAAACCGTCGACGAATGGCAGCAAGGCGCCGAGGAACATCCCGGCTCATGGTGGCCGGACTGGGATGCGTGGCTCTCAAAACTATCCGGCAAAAAAATCCCCGCCCGCAAACCCGGCGACGGAAAACTCAAACCGCTCGGCAACGCGCCGGGATCTTATGTGAAGATCAAGGCGCAATAAGATCGCTTTAATACTGATCTCTGCGGCCTTTCATTTCTTCCGTCATGGTTTCGCGCATCTTGTGCAGAGGACGAAAGGGCGAAATCGTGGAGAACTACGAATATTAACGTGTCGACTTCATGGCGCGGGCGATTGCCAAGCTTCTTGCATCGGTGCGACCTTCGAGTCCGGCAATCGCGCCATTTTTATCTGCCCCGCCGACGTTCTGCGAAAGCTTGAACTTTCCTTCGAGGCTGTCGAGCAAGACTTCAAATCCGTCGATTGCCTCCAGCAGTCCTGCCAGCTTTGCGGGGTCGATCTTCTCGATCCGCCACGGCTCCTTCGGCAGCAGCCGCATTTCCTGATCCGCCGAAATATCGACCAGCAACTGCCGCAGCTCATCGCGCGCAAGTTTCCGCGCCGTGCCGCTTGCCTCCACCGCCGTATAATTCCACGTCGGCACCCTGCCCGGAGTGTCGTACCAATCCGGCGAGACGTATGCGTCGTCGCCAAGAAACGAGAAATTCAACGTCGCGCCATCCGCAGCAGCGCAGACGGGATTGGCTTTCGCCAGATGAAACCGCACGCGGCCAAAACCGTCGCCATCGAGAACAACCGGCGTGTAGGCAAAATGTATCCGCCCCTCGATCTCCACCGCGACGGTCGCGAACGCGCGCTTGCAGATGAAATCGCGTAACACCGCGACGTCATCTTCCACAAAAGCGCGCGGCCGATACATCAGAGCCCTTCGGTTTCCGGCAGGCCCAGCATGATATTGAGGTTCTGCACCGCCGCCCCGCCCGCGCCTTTGCCGAGATTGTCGAGCACGGCCACGAGACGAACCTGTTGCGTCTTGTCGTTGCCGAAAACGAACAGCTTCATGTCGTTGCGATCCTTCACCAGTTCCGCGTCCACGGTTTTCAGCGCCGCGCTTTCCGCCGGGCTTGCCACCTTCACCAGAGCGGCCTGGTCATAGGCCTTGTCGAGCGTGTCCTGCAGATCGGCGACCATCGGTTTCGACGGCAGCGCCCACAATTGCAGCGGCACTTCCACAAGCATCCCGCGATAGTAGCGCCCCACGCTCGGCGCAAACACCGGCGGATGCGCAAGGCGGCTATGCACCTGCATCTCCGGCACATGCTTGTGCGCCAGCGTCAGCGCATAAGTCCGCACCACCGTTTCAACGAAGTTCGGCGAATCCTTCTTCTCGAATTCCTCGATCATCGCCTTGCCGCCGCCGGAATAGCCGGAGACCGCATTCACCGTCAGCGGAAAATCGGCAGGCACGATGCCCGCCTCCACCAGCGGTCGTACCAGCGCGATGAATCCCGTGGGGTAGCAACCCGGATTGGACACGCGCTTGGCCGCCGCGATCTTCGCGCGCTGCCCCGCGTCCATTTCCGCAAAGCCGTAAGTCCAGCCGTCGGCCACGCGATGCGCCGTAGATGCATCGATCACGCGCACGTTCGGATTTTCGATCATCGAAACGGCTTCGCGCGCCGCATCGTCCGGCAGACATAAAATAACGACATCGGCCTCGTTCAGCGCCGCCTTGCGCGCGCCCGCGTCCTTGCGAGAGGCATCGTCCAGCGTGACCACCTTCAGATCGCTGCGCCCGCCCAGCCGCTCGTGGATTTCCAATCCGGTCGTCCCGGCCGCTCCGTCGATAAAGATTCTTGCCGTCACATCACACTCCGCAAACCATCAAGCTTTCGCGTTGCTTGACTCGTCCTTTGCCACATTCTTAGCTCATTTCCATCGGCGATTCCCCTCGTCAGGGGTTCGCGGGACGGTCGCCGTGGCGGCGCGTCCGCGTGTCCGGCACTTCTCCCGCGTAACGGAAGGGCGCAGGTCAAACGCCTGCGGGGCAACGCATGGACAATCTCGACGTCAATCGTCTGTGGCAGAACTACGTCGACACCATCACCAATCACTATGTCGATTTCACCGGCCGCGTCGGCCGTCCGCAGTTCTGGTATTTCGTGCTGGTGAACGTCGTGATCGCGATCGGCGTTGCCATCGTCGCAAGCATCATCCGGCTTAGGATTCTCTCCGACCTCTACAGCCTTGCGCTGCTGCTTCCTATGCTCGGGCTCACCGTGCGCCGGCTGCAGGACACGGGAAAACCCGGCTCCTGGGTGCTGATCGCGTTTGTTCCGTTCGTGCTGATGATCCTTTTGGGTATCGTATCCCTGCTCGGCGGCGCGCTCGGAATGCTCGGCTTCCTGTTCGTGTTCATGCCGATCATCGCGCTTGCCTCGCTCGCGGCAGCAGCAGCCTTGATCTATCTGTGCGCGCAACCCGGCCAGCCTGAAGCCAAC
>CAZTCU010000101.1:0-8662 GCA_964612235.1 uncultured Rhizobium sp. | reverse complement strand
AATAGTTCACGCCCTTGGTCTTGAACCAGGTCGAAAGATTGGCCGAGCAGGTGGACGACATCGCCTTCGGCACCGCGAACGGCCCGATGCGCTTCACGCCTTTCGCCGGATCGCGTGCCGCATCGGCGGCGGCGACAATCGCCTTGGTCGAGGGCCCGCCAGACCCCACGATCAATCCCGTGCGTTCGTTGGAAACGTCGCTCTGTTCGAGGCCGGAATCCGCAATCGCCTGATTCATCGCGACCCAGCAATAGGCCGCGCCATCGCCCATGAAGCGGCGCGCGCGGCGATCGACTGCTGCGTCGAGATCGATCTTCAGACTGCCTTCGACCTGGCTGCGAAAGCCCATGTCGCGATAGGTTGATGCAGCAGTGATGCCCGATTTCGCCTCGCGCAACGACGCCACGACTTCCTGCGTGTTGTTGCCGATGGACGAAACAATGCCCATGCCGGTGACGACGACGCGCCTCATGGGGCTTCCTCCGTAATCAAAGAAACTTAAGCGGTTGCCGCCATAAGCGCGGGCTTCGGTGCATCGCTGAACAGACCGACGCGCAGATCCTTGGCTTCATAGGCCACCTTGCCGTCGACCTTCATGATGCCGTCGGCGATGCCCACCACGAGCTTGCGCATGATCACGCGCTTCAGATCGATGTGGTAGCTGATCTTCTTGGCCTCCGGCAGAACCATGCCGGAGAATTTCACTTCGCCCACGCCGAGCGCGCGGCCATGTCCCAGACCGCCAAGCCAGCCGAGGAAGAAGCCCACCAGCTGCCACATCGCGTCGAGGCCGAGGCAACCCGGCATCACGGGATCGTTGATGAAATGGCATTTGAAGAACCAGAGGTCCGGCTTCACATCGAGCTCGGCTTCGATCTCGCCCTTGTCGACGGAACCGCCGTTTTCGGTGATGCGCGTGATGCGGTCGAACATCAGCATCGGGGGCATGGGAAGCTGCGGGTTGCCGGGGCCGAAAAGTTCCCCCCGGGCGCACGACAACAGCCCCTGGAGGTCGAAACTCGATCTTCTTACCTGCATGTCCCTGTCCCGAAATCCCGCCTTTTCAAAAGGCTGGCTTTTTTGCCACTTACCTGTTACTTAGAAGCATTCTAACGAAGCATCGTCAGCTGCACCTTAGCAGGCTTGACGATAAAGTGTCAGCCGCCAATGGTTTCGGAAAGGCATACGGTTCAGAGAGATGCGTGGTTCCCGCCCAGCCGCCCGACAGGGGGATAGGAAGGCCGCAGAGCGCCTGCGGGCCGCGGGCTTGCGCCCGACCAAGCAGCGCGTCGCTCTTGCCCACCTCCTGTTCAAGGACGAGGACCGCCACCTGACCGCTGAAACCCTCCACGAGGAGGCGCACAAGGCGGGTGTCAGGGTGTCGCTTGCCACCATCTACAACACGCTGCACCAGTTTACCGAGGCGCACCTGCTGAAACAGGTCGCGGTCGAGGCGGGGCGGTCCTACTTCGACACCAATGTCCACGAGCACCAGCACTTTTATGTCGAAGACGAAGGGATGCTGATCGACATTCCGGGTGCCGCCATAGAAGTTGCCGGCGTTCCGGCCGCGCCCAAGGGCATGGCGATCGACCGCGTGGATGTCGTTGTTCGCCTCCGGCGGAACTGAAATTCTCTTTAGAACGATTCTAAATTGTTGACTTGGGGTTTCCCAGGCGGCATCCTTGGCGGCAGTGGCGGACGCCGGATGTCCGGCGCCACCCGAGGATTTTTCAAAGCAAGGAGGACCAAATGGCGTCCCTGAAGAACTCCAAGACCCACGACAATCTGAAAGCCGCGTTCGCGGGCGAAAGCCAGGCCAACCGCCGCTATCTCTACTTCGCACAAAAGGCCGACGTCGAAGGCTACAACGATGTCGCCGCCGTATTCCGCTCCACCGCGGAAGGCGAAACGGGCCATGCCCACGGCCATCTCGAATACATGGAACCGGTCGGCGACCCGGCGACGGACCAGCCCATCGGCCCGACCGACAAGAACCTCCTGTCGGCCATCGCAGGCGAGACCCACGAATACACCGACATGTATCCGGGCATGGCGCGCACCGCGCGCGACGAAGGCTTCGACGAGATTGCCGACTGGTTCGAGACCCTCGCCAAAGCCGAAAAGAGTCACGCCGGCCGCTTTCAGAAAGCGCTCGACACGCTCGGCAAGTAAGTTTGCGAATAGCGAGTGGCGAATAGCGAGTAGCTGTTCGCCACTCCTATTTTTCCCTATTCGCTACTCACCACCCACCATTCGCCCATGAGCAAAGAAGGCAGCCTCGAAGCGCCGACGCGCGAGCCTATCGCGTGGCGCGATCCCGATTTCTACGATGCGGAGAAGCTGGAAGCGGAAACGCGCCGCGTCTTCGACATCTGTCATGGCTGCCGCCGCTGCTTCAATCTCTGCGATTCCTTCCCGCGCCTGTTCGACCTGATCGACGCCAGCCCAACGGAAGAACTCGATGGCGTGGAGAGCAAGGATTTTTCCGCCGTCGTGGAAGCCTGCACGCTGTGCGACATGTGCTTCATGACGAAGTGCCCCTACGTTCCGCCGCATGCCTTCAATCTCGACTTTCCGCACCTGATGCTGCGGTATCGCGCGGTTGAAGCAAAGAGCGGCAAGAAGGATTTCACGCAAGGCCAGCTTGCCGAGATGGACCGCAACGGGCGTCTGGCCGCCATCGCCTCGCCCATCGTCAATTGGGCGTCATCGAAGGGTAACGGCCTCACCCGCCCCTTGATGGAAAAGGTCGCCCATATCGATCGCGATGCGGTGCTGCCGAAATTCCACACCCGCACCTTCATGGCGCAGGATCGCAGCGATCCGATTTCGCCCAACGCGAACGCGCCGGCTTACGGCAAGCGCAAGGCCGCGATCTTCGCCACCTGTTTCGTGAACTACAATAAACCCTTGACAGGCATGGCGGCGCGCGACGTGCTCAACCACATCGGTGTCGAAACGCGCGCGGCCTATCCTGGCTGCTGCGGGATGCCGTTCCTCGAACAGGCCGACATCGCGCGCGTCGCCGAACAGGCGAAGAAAGTCTCGGCCGATCTCGTGAAACTGATCGACGAGGGTTACGACATCATCACGCCCACGGCATCCTGCGGCTTGATGCTCAAATTCGAATGGGCCTTGATCCTGCCTGAAAACGAAGACGTGAAACGGCTCGCCGAAAACGTCTACGACATCGACGAATATGTGGTGGACGTGGCGAAGAACGAAGGCCTGCCGCCGCTCGCATCGCTGCCCGAAGGCGTGACGGTTCACATTCCCTGCCATGCGCGCGCGCAGAACATGGGGCCGAAGGCGGCCGAGATGCTGCGCCTGATCCCCGAGACGCCGGTCGATGTGATCGAACGGTGCTCCGGTCACGGTGGGACCTTTGGCGTCGTCAAGCCGACGCATGACGTGGCGGTGAAGGTCGGCCGCCCTGTTTACCGCCAGGTGGTCCAACAGGCCCGCGGCCACGTGGCATCGGATTGCCCGCTCGCGGGTTTGCATATTGTGGAGAATTCCAAGGCGCTCGCCGCCAGGGATGGCAAGACCGTTGCTGCGAAAGCCGAGCATCCCATCGAAATCCTGGCGCGCGCCTTCGGATTGACGGAGCATTTGCCATGAGCGCAGCCCAGCGCAAGATCACACCTTCCGACATCCTGCCTGATGCCGATTACGCCGCGCGCCGCAAGGAACTTCGCGCCGAGGCCATCGCGACGAAAAAGAACCGTCGCGTCGAGGTGGGTCCGGTCGCGACCTTCTATTTCGAAAACTACCAGACGATGTGGCTGCAGGTGCAGGAGATGCTGCGCATCGAGAAGGGCGGCACCCAACAGATCGCGGGCGAACTTGAAGCGTACAATCCGCTGATCCCGCAAGGCCGCGAACTGATCGCCACCCTGATGCTGGAGATCGACGATCCCAAGCGCCGCGAGACCATGCTGTTTCGCCTCGCGGGGATTGAGGAAAGCGTGTCCCTCGAACTCGACGGCGATATCATCAAGGCCACGCCCACCGAATATGAAGATCGCACCACCCCCGACGGCAAGACCTCATCGGTCCACTGGGTGCGTTTCGCCTTCACGCCGGAACAGATCGCCAAATTCAAAAGCGCCGAAGGCCGCGCGATGATCGCGGTCAATCACCCCGCCTACGGCCACATAGCCATCGTGCCGCCCGCTGTGCGCGCGGAACTGGCGAAGGATTTTGCATAAACCTCACCTCCTCCTTGTGGGGAGGTGAGTTCTCAGCTCAAATTCATTCCCGTCGCGTGTTCCAGCGCTGCTACCGCCTGCGAACCGCTCTCGACCTTGATCGTGTGCATGCCCATGGCGCGGGCCGGTTTCAGATTGATGCCCAGGTCGTCGAGATAGACGCACGTCTTCGGATCGACCTTCAACGTCTCGCACATCATCTGATAGATGCGCGGATCGGGCTTGCGGATGCCAGCTTTCGACGATTCGATCACATGATCGAACAGCGCCATCACTTCGGTTGCGTAGAATTTGCGCCCCTCATCGGTTTCACCCACGCGGTTGGACGGCACGTTGTTGGTGATGCAGCCCGTCTTGAATTTGGTCTTGATGCGTTTCAGCGCTTCGATCATTTCAGGGCGGAAGGCCCCCGCGAGAATGGGGATGATATCGCGGCCGGGAATGTCGTGCCCCAGAGCCTTTGCTTCCGCCGCGAACGCCTTGTCGAAACCGTCGAGGTCCAGCTCCGCGCGCTCGAACAACGCCCAGGCGTTGTTCTGGTGGTTGGTGGCGTTGATGTTGCGGATGATGTCGGCGGGCAGACCCCGATCCCGCTCGTATTTCGCGAACGCCTCGAACGGCGAGGAGGTGAACACCCCGCCGAAATCGAAAATGACAGCCTCTATCACTTGTGCCTCCAATGTCCTTGCCCAGAACAAGCAGGTGCGCGCAGGATGCGTCAAGCAAAGAATTGGAAACTGCCATGAGCGAACGCATCACCCATCTGCCGCCGGAATCGCAAGGCCAGGCCCCGGCACGCGGGCGGTTGAAAGGCCGGCGAATCCTGGTGGTGGGCGGCGGCCAGATGGATATCGGCGAGGCCGATACGCCCATCGGCAACGGGCGCGCCATGAGTGTGTTGTTCGCCCGCGAAGGGGCTGCCGTTGCTGTCGCCGACCGCAGCGAGGAGAGCGCGGCCGCCACCGTTTCGCTGATCGAAAAGGAAAACAACAATGCCTTCGCCATCGCCGCCGACGTGACGAGGGAAGACGATGTGCGCCGCATGATCGAGGAGACGGTGAAGGGGTTGGGCGATCTCGACGGCATCGCGCTCAATGTTGGTATGGGCGCAGGTGGGGCGTGGCTCGAAGGCACTTCGCTCGAAAGCTGGAACAAGGTGGTGGCGGTCAATCTCACCAGCCACATGCTGACGGTGAAATATGCGATGCCGCATCTGGCGAACGCGGCGTCGATTGTTTTCATTTCCTCCATCGCCGGCATGACGGCGGGGAGCAGGTTGCCGGCCTACGATTCCACCAAAGCGGCGCTTTCCGGCCTCTGCCGACATGTCGCGTTCGAAGGCGCCCGCCGCGCCATCCGCGCCAATGTGATCGCGCCCGGTTTGATGGACACCTCGATCGGAAGGCTCGCGTCTCGCGGCCGCCCCAATCGCGCGACGACACCGGTGCCACTCGGCCGGCAAGGCACCGGATGGGAAACGGCTTATGCCGCCCTATTTCTGTTGTCGGACGAGAGCGCCTACATCACCGGACAGATATTGGCGGTGGATGGCGGATTGGCGGGATTGTGAAATGAGAACGGACGCCCACATCAATGATTTCGGCAATGGCTGTTTTGCCTGGCTCCAGCCCGACGGTGGGTGGGGACTTTCCAATGCCGGGCTTGTGACCGATGGCAATGACGCGCTTCTGATCGACACGCTGTTCGACACCCAGCACACCCGCGCGATGCTGGACGGTTTCGCGCGCACCACGGACGCGAAGATCCGCACGCTCGTCAACACGCATCAGAATGGCGATCACTGGTTCGGCAATGCGCTGGTTGAGGGGGCGGAAATCATCGCCACGGAACGCGCCGCCCATGACATGAAGCGCGAAGGCCCCGAACGGTTGGCCATGATGATGAAGGCGGCGCCGCAGCTTGGCCTGACCGGCGAATATCTCGTCCATTGTTTCGGTCGTTACGATTTCGAGCACGCCTCACCCAAATTGCCGGACACCACGTTCAACGGCCGGATGTCGCGAACGGTTGGCTCCAAGCGCGTCGATCTGATCGAAGTCGGACCTGCGCACACCGGTGGCGATGCCATTGTGCATGTGCCGGATGATCGCGCGGTGTTCACGGGCGATATTCTTTTTATCAATGGTCATCCGATTGTCTGGGCTGGCCCCATAGGGAACTGGATCGCGGCCTGCGACATGATCCTGTCGCTAAAGGCCGAGATAATCGTGCCCGGTCATGGCCCGGTGACCGATGCGCATGGCGTCGAGCGCGTGCGCGACTACCTCGTCTATATCCGCGATGAAGCGAAGAAACGTCACGATGCCGGGATGGGGGCGCTGGAAGCCGCGCGGTCCATCGCGCTCGACGATTTCGCGAGTTGGGGCGATGCCGAACGCATTGCCGTCAACGTCGCCACGCTTTACCGCGAATTCGGAGACACGAACGCCCCTGCCGATGCGGGCGTTCTGTTCGGCTGGATGGCGCAACTTTGGAAGGACCGCAAATGAGTTTGCCCCAATCTAATTTGACTGTTTATGAGCATCCGCTTTCGCCTTATGCGCAGAAGGTGAAGATCGCGCTGGACGAGAAAGGCCTCGAATACAAATCGCAACTGCCCGTCGCCATCGGCTCGGGTCAGCCCGATCTCACCTTTCTGAAAGCCAATCCGCGCGGCGAAGTGCCTGCGCTGATCGACGGCGATGTGAGCGTGTTCGATTCCACCATCATCCTGGAATATATCGAGGACAAATGGCCGACGCCCGCACTGTTGCCGAAGACGCCCGCCGGGCGCGCGCAAGCCCGCACCATCGAAGAAGTGATGGACACCTCGTTCGAGCCGATCAACTGGGGCATGGGCGAAATCCGTTGGTTCAAGCGGGCCGAAGGCCAACGCGCGCGTGCCATCGAAGCGCGCGCGTCTGCACAGGCCCGCGGCCTCTATGAATGGCTGACGCGGCAGCTGGGCGACAGGCAATGGTTCAACGGCGACGCGTTCGGCTGGGGCGATCTTTCGGTCGTGCCCTATCTCAACGGCGCACGCGGTCTCGGTATCGGGCCCGACATCGACTCCGCGCTCGGCAAATGGATCGCGCGCGCCAATGAACGGCCATCGGTGATGAAGGCCGCGAAAGCTGCCGCCGATTCCATTGCGGGTATGGCCAATGTCGATGCGGCGGTGAAGAGCGGCTTGTTCAAGCGCGAATATCGCGATCATCGCCTGGAATGGATGATCCGCTCCGGCGGCATGGAAGTGGTGCTGGAAGGACTGGCCGCGAACAATATCCGCTTCTCCAACGAATTGAGCTGACCATGACGCATGAAATCATCTTCCATCACTACTGGACCTCGCCGTTTTCCGAGAAGGTGCGGCTTGCTTTCGGTATCAAGAAGCTTTCGTGGCGTTCGGTCGAAATCCCAAACATGATGCCCAAGCCTGATCTGCTGCCGCTCACCGGTGGCTATCGCAAAACGCCGGTAATGCAGATCGGCGCCGACATCTTCTGCGACACGCAGATCATTCTGCGGGAACTCGAACGCCGCTTCCCGGAACCGAGTCTATTTCCGCACGGCAAAGGATTGCCGTACGGATTGGCCTTCTGGTCGGATCGCGCCTTCTTCATGCCTGCCGTCGGCATTGTGTTCGGCGAGATCGGCCATCTGACGCCGGAAGATTTCCGCAAGGATCGCACGGCGATGTCCGGCAACGCCTTTTCGGTGGAAGCGCTGAAAGCCGCGGCTCCTTTCTCGAAGGATCAATATCGCGCCCACACCGCCTTCGTCGCCGAGCAACTGGCCGATGGGCGCGACTTCGTGCAGGGGTCATCACCAACCGCAGCAGATCTTCATTGCCATCTCAATCTGTGGTTCGCCAAAAGCTTCGTGCCGCAGGCGGCCGATCCGATCGTCGCGGAATTTCCGAAAGTGAATGCGTGGTACGCCCGCATGAACGCCATCGGCCACGGCACCTTCACGCCGATGGACGCGAAAGAGGCGCTTGCCATTGCCAAAGCTGCGACATCGGAAGCGAAGGAAGCGGCCGATCCGCACGATCCCAACGGCCGCAAGCCGGGAGACAAGGTGAAGGTGGCGGCGGACGATTATGGCCGCGATCCGATTGCGGGGGAGATCGTGTTCTCCAACGCCCATGAAATCGCCATCCGCCGCAACGACCCGGAGGTTGGCGAGGTTGTGGTGCATTTCCCGCGCGCGGGATTCACGGTGATACCGACTTAGTTCTCCAGCATCACCTTGCATTGATGGGTCGGTTTGCGCAGCGCCTCGAAGGCGCCCGGCAATGCGTTGAGATCGACCACATCGGTGATCATGTGCGAGACGTCGATGCGATCCGACGCGATCATCTCGATCACATAATCGAAATCGGCGGGTTTGTAGCCGAGCACGAATTGCAGTTCCAGTTCCTTCATGATGCCCATCAGCGGCATGAT
>CAZTCU010000100.1:2357-8736 GCA_964612235.1 uncultured Rhizobium sp. | reverse complement strand
AGGTCGTCGCGCCCGACCTCTACATCGCCGTCGGCATCTCCGGCGCGATCCAGCATCTGGCGGGCATGAAGGATTCCAAGGTGATTGCCGCCATCAACAAGGACGAGGAAGCCCCCATCTTCCAGGTCGCCGATTACGGCCTTGTGGCCGATCTCTTCAAGGCGGTTCCGGAGCTGGAGGAAGAACTTACCAAATTGGGGTACTAATTCGCCCCGTTAGGATACACTCGGAACCCGCATGAGCATCGAACGCGTAGGAGTGGTAGGCGCAGGCCAGATGGGCACCGGTATTGCCCACGTCCTGTCGCTTGCGGGTTTCGACGTTGTCCTCGAAGACATCAATCAGGAAGCGCTCGACAAAAGCCAGCAACGCATCGAGCGCAACATGCACCGCCAGGCTGCGCGCGGTTACATCAAGGAAGACGAGATCGCGCCGGCGCTGGCCCGCATCCGCAAAAGCCAAAGCCTCGACGACATGAAGGACCGCGACCTCATCATCGAGGCCGCGACTGAGGACGAGCCCACCAAGCGCAAGATCTTCCAGGACCTCTGCACGCGCATTTCCGACAAGACGCTGCTCGCCACCAACACGTCTTCGATCTCGGTGACGCGCCTTGCCGCCGCCACCGACCGCCCCGAACATTTCATCGGCCTGCATTTCATGAATCCGGTGCCGATGATGCAGCTCGTGGAAGTGATCCGCGGCATCGCAACCGACGACACCACGTTCCAGGCCGCCCTCGATGTGGTGCGCCGCGTCGGCAAGACGGTAGCCTACGCCGAAGATTTCCCGGCCTTCATCGTCAACCGCATCCTGATGCCGATGATCAACGAGGCGGTCTACACGCTGTACGAAGGCGTCGGAAACGTCGAGGCCATCGACACCGCGATGCGTCTGGGCGCCAACCATCCGATGGGCCCGCTGCAACTGGCCGATTTCATCGGCCTCGACACCTGTCTCTCTGTGATGCAGGTGCTCTACGAAGGCCTCGCGGATTCCAAATACCGCCCCTGCCCGCTGCTGGTGAAATATGTCGAAGCAGGCTGGCTCGGCCAGAAGACGGGCCGCGGCTTCTACGACTATCGCGGCGAAAAGCCCGTTCCGACGCGCTAAAGCAAAAACTCAACCCACTCACGCGGAGACGCGGAGGAAAGCTCAACTCCGCGTTCTCCGCGCCTCCGCGTGCAAATTTCTATTTGTTGTTAGCGCATCAACACCGCAGCAAACTCCGCAGGCGGTGCACCTTCCGGCCAACTCGCCACGCCCGGCGGAATGTCGATGCCCGACACTTTCCGTTTGGCCCAGATATGCGCAACGATATTGAGCTTGTCGCTGTCATCCAGCGTGCCCGCGCGTATCACCGCCAATCCGGGCCGCGCGCTGTTGGTGTTGTAAACGCGCGTGAAGCAGGTGGAGCAGGCGCGTTGATAGGACGTGCGCGCGCCATCCGGCGTGACACGTTCGTAGAGCGCTGGTGTCCCCGCCGTAATCTCAAGCGCGCCTTCGGGCACGATCACCTGTGTGGAAAACGCGCTCCCCGACCACGTCTGGCAATCCAGGCAATGGCAGGCATAGGCGTTGGGCCATCTGTCTAGCGTCAACCGGTAGCGGATCGCGCCGCAACGGCAACCGCCTTCAATCGCTTTGCTCATGGCCGGTCCTCCGGTTCCATCGCTGGCATTGTCGCACAGGATCGCCCATCATCAAGCTGAACGCGCTCTCCGCAATGATCGTTACCATTCTTCCATGACACATCCCGACGGCCTCCCCTTTCCGCAACGCATCTGGGCCATCGCCACCATCGGCCTCGGCATCACCATGGCGGTGATGGATTCGGCGATCGCCAACGTCGCGCTCCCCACCATCGCCATCGACCTTCACACCGACGCGGCCTTCTCCATCTGGATCGTCAATGGCTATCAGCTCGCGATCACCATCTCGCTGCTGCCGCTCTCTTCGCTCGGCGACATTGTGGGCTACCGGAAAATCTATCTGGCAGGTTTGGTGCTGTTCACGCTCGCCTCGCTCGCTTGCGCCTTTTCCACCACCCTGCCCGAACTCGCCGCCGCGCGCGTGATCCAGGGTTTCGGCGCGGCGGGCATCATGAGCGTCAACACCGCGCTGGTGCGTTTCATCTATCCCCATCACGCGCTTGGCCGCGGCATCGGCATCAATGCGGTGATCGTTGCGGTATCCGCGGCCGTCGGCCCGACCATCGCATCCGGCATCCTCTCGGTCGCAAGCTGGCCCTGGCTGTTCGCGGTCAATGTGCCGTTCGGAGTCGCAGCGCTCGTCATCGGCTGGGGCAGCCTGCCGCTTTCACCGCTCGGCAAACATGATTTCGACTGGATCAGCGCATTGTTGAGTGCGCTCACCTTCGGCCTTCTTATCGGCAGCATCGACTTGCTGGGCCATGGCGAAGCCTTTCCATTGTTCCTGCTCGAAATGCTGGCGACCTTCGGCATCGGCTATTGGCTGGTGAAGCGCCAGCTCGCCCAGCACGCCCCGCTCCTGCCCATCGACCTGATGCGCATTCCGATCTTCGCGCTGTCGGTCGGCACCTCGATCAGTTCGTTCGCCGCACAGATGCTCGCGCTCGTTTCGCTGCCATTCCTGTTCCAGCTCGAACTTCACTATTCCGCCGTCGAGACCGGCCTCTTCATCACGCCCTGGCCCATCGCCATCGGCATCGTGGCGCCCATCGCGGGCAGGCTCGCGGACAAATATTCCGCGGGGCTTCTTGGCGGTTTCGGATTGCTGATCTTCGCGGCGGGGCTTCTGTCGCTCGCCTTCCTGCCCCCCAACCCGACGCATTTCGACATCGTTTGGCGCATGGCGCTGGCCGGTATCGGATTCGGCTTCTTCCAGTCGCCCAACAACCGCGCGATGATCGGCGCTGCCCCGCGCGAACGAAGCGGCGGCGCCAGCGGCATGCTCGGCACCGCGCGCCTGCTCGGCCAGACGACGGGTGCGGCCATCGTGGCCCTTCTCTTTTCGCGCCTGCCCCACGGCGCGCCCACCGTCTCGCTGATCATCGCGACCGGCTTCGCGCTGGTGGCTGCCGGTGTGAGCTTCGCCCGCCTCTATGACGACAGCGGCGATCCCCGCTCCCGCGCGCCCAACCCCGAAGCCGACCCCGCGATGCATGCGAGCGTGCTGCGGAAGAAAGGATAAGATAGGCGCGGGGGATTCGCCTGGATTTGCGCCCATGAAATGGGTCCGCTGGAGCGTTGTCTGTGCCGCCGCCGCACTCGCGGCCTGCGCCACCTATACGCCCGACGGCAAGAGGCTTCCCGACGCGCCGCGCTTTCTCTTCTGGTCCGCTACAGAACAACCGCTCGGCTACCGCTTCATCGAACGCATCTTCCCCACAAGCGACGTCGAACGCGGCCACACCGTCTCGACGCTCCCCCTGCGCCTGATGAAATACGACGTCCGCTATCTCTACAAAGGCGAATTCTGGAACACCGACCGCTTCATGAAAAGCAATCGTGTCGCGGGATTGCTGGTGCTGAAGGACGGCCACATAGCGCTGGAACGCTATGCGATGGGACTGACCTCGACGGACAGATGGGAATCCTTTTCCGTCACCAAATCCATCACTTCCACTTTGATCGGCGCAGCAATAGCAGATGGCTACATTCACAGTCTCGATGACAAGGTCAGCCGCTACCTGCCGGAACTCGAAGGCAGCGTCTACGACGACGTGACGATCCGCGATCTCATCACCATGACCTCGGGCGTGAAGTGGAGCGAGCGCTACACCGATCCCAATTCCGACGTCGCGAAATTCTCGCAACTGATCTACGAATTCTCGTCGAGCCCCGAACTGCGCTACATGGCCAAGCTCGAACGCGCCCATCCGCCGGGCAAGGTGTTCAACTACAACACCGGCGAAACCTCGCTCGCGGGTTTCCTGGTCGAACGCGCCGTGCACAAACCGCTTGCCCAATATCTTTCCGAAAAGATCTGGAAGACGATCGGCGCTGGCCGCGACGCCGTCTGGATGGACGACATCCGCGGCCACGAGATCGGCGGCTGCTGCCTGTCCATGACCTTGCGCGACGCAGGCCGGTTCGGCCAGTTCATCCTCGATGGCGGCGAGGGCGTGTTGCCAAAAGATTGGGTGAAGGAAGCCACCAGCAAACACATCGACAGCGACAATGGCCGCCTCGGCTACGGCTATATGTGGTGGACGCGCCCCGACGGCACGTTCGCCGCCCTCGGCTTCTTCGGACAGATGATCTACATCGACCCGAAGAACAAAATCGTCATCGTCACCGACTGCGCCTGGCGGCAGGCCGCCGATATGAAAGCCTTCGACGTGCTGGAGGCCTATATCGCCGCGATAACGAAAACGCTGACTCAAGAACCTTCGAAAGCAAAGGTATCGGCGCTGCGCGCACACAAGCGCCTCTAGATTTCGATCCGACCCATCTGTCATCCCGGCCAAGCGGCGAAGCCGCGCGGAGCCGGGACCTATCGGGCAGCTTCTCGATGGGTCCCGGATCGCGCTGACGCGCGTCCGGGATGACAACCATTGTGACGTCGGGAACGATCAAAACTCTTTCAACAACCGGTCGATGTAATCGAGTTCTTCCTTCGGACGCCCGCGTTCGGCGGCGCGGCGGCGCAGTTCCTTCAGAATCGAACGCGCCCGTTCGAGCGTCATCTTGTCGGGCACTTTGACATTGTTGCCGAACATCGCGCCCGTGCCGCCCTCCTCGCGCCCCAGCGGATCTTCCTGCCCGGAACGTCCCGGCATCCCCTGCCCCGAACGGTTCATCAGCGCCTTTGCCAGTTGATCGGCGCCGCTGCGCAGCGCATCGAGCGCGTTCTTCTGGCTGCCCGACGCGCTTTCCATGTCTTCGCTGCCAAGCTGGTTCTGCGCATTGCCCATGGAATTGCCCGCGCGGCCGAGATTGTCGGGCTTCTGGTTCTGCGCGCCCAGACCTTTCTGGATGTCCTTCAACGCATCGCGCAATTCGCCCTGCTTCTTCGCAAGGCCCTTCGGCCCGCCATCCTTCGGATCGGGCACGCCTTCCTGCTGGCGCAACGTCTTGTCGAGCAGCGCGCGCTGCTTGCCCATCAGATCGCCGAGCTTGCCGATGGCGTCCGACATCGCCTTGTCTTCCGGCGATTGGCCGGCCTTGCCGCCGCCGCCCTGACCCGCCGTCATCTGCATGTTCTCGAGCATGTTCTGCAGCATGGCGAGCATCTGGGCCGCCTGATCGCGCGCACCGGTCTGGGCCAACTGCTCGATCGCCTTGAGCAGCGTTTCGAGATCGTCCTGGCTCAACACTTTGGTATTCGGCGGCAGCGGACCGCCGCCAGGCTTGGCGTTCTCGGCCATGAACCGCATGTAGCGTTGCAGCGCCTCGCGATAGCGCTGCAGCAGCGCGTCGATCTCATCCTGCGGCGCACCGCGCGCGAGCGCTTCGGTCAGCGCCTGTTGCAACCGGCGCAATTCGGCGGCGGCAAGCGTCAGTCCACCCTGCTCTATGGCAAGGGCCGTCTGCCACAGCAGATCCTCGGCATGCTGGAATTCTTCCGGCCTGCTCGCCGTCTTCGTCGCCCAGCGCGCGGCGCGGATGGCGAGATAGACCCCCGACTTGCCCTGATAGAAATGTTCCGGCGCAAGCGTCAGCGCATCCAGCGCATCGGCGACCTTGTCCTGCACCTTGTCTTCGCCGCTTGCGAGGATCTGGCGCTGTTCGATCAGCGCGCGCGACAGCGGATTGGTGAACAGCCGCGCGGGCAGTTTGAACCGCGCGGGCTTGCTCAAACCCTTGTTGCCCGCCGCATCGCGCGCTTCCAGCACGATGTTCACGTCCATGCCTGCATAAGGATGATCGGTGAGATCGCGATAGATGGTCTGCGAAACCGTTTTCGCCGACGTGTCGGAGAGCGGCAGATCGACCGGCAGCGGCTTCGCCTTGCGGCCCACCGGCGTGATGATGGCGCGCGCGGCCACCACGCCGTAATCGTCACCGGCAGTGAAGGACAGCTTGAGCGCGTTCTGCGGCGTCTTCGACGGCGGATTGGCGAACGCGATCACCGGCGGTTCGTCGCGCACGATTTTCACCGACCACGACCCGATGCGAAGCCCGTCGGCGCGCACCGAAAAATCGGAGGATTTCGCGAGCTTCACGGTTGCGGAATATTCGCCGCTCTCTCCGGCGAAGCGCACATCCTGCGCGGGATCGACGCTAGCGCGCGGGCGCGTGCCGGAATTGTGCACACGGAAATGGACTTGCGAATTCTGCGGCGCGGTGACCGTTTTGGAATTCTGCGTGAGATAGATCGGCGCCTCGCCTGTATAGGCAGGCGGATCGACCCAGGCATCGAGCGTCGGCACCGACGCACCGCTGAAGGTGCG
>CAZTCU010000100.1:0-2257 GCA_964612235.1 uncultured Rhizobium sp. | reverse complement strand
AGCGCGTTGTCGCGTTCGAGCCTGCGCGCGCCTTCGCTCCAGCGCGGGAAGATGAAATGCGAGAAACCTGCGTAGAGCGCGAGCGCCAGCGCGAACAGCACGCCCGCCAGGATCAGCGCGTGGAGCCAGCCCGGAACGATGGTGAAAAGGCCGAACAGCGCGGCTGCGATGAAGGCGATGGCAATGCCGCTGGCAGGCCAGGTTCCGCCCCAAAAGCGCTCCCATAGAAGTGCGGCGCGCGCGAGCGCGACCCGCCGCTCGATGCGGGGTTTAGAGCCAGTCCGGGAGTCGTTCCTGCTCAATGAGCGCTTCATAACTCGGTCGCGGCCGTACGATACTCCACCTGTCGCCCTTCACGAGCACTTCCGGCGCGGGCGGCCGCGCATTGTAGGCCGAAGACATGACCGCGCCATAGGCGCCCGCCGTCAGGATCGCCACCAGATCGCCCTGTTTCAGCCGCGGCAAAGAGCGCGCGGAGGCGAAAAGGTCGGAAGTTTCGCAGACCGGCCCCACGACATCGTAAACCTCGCGTTCCGCACCCGGCGCCGTCTCGTTCACGGACACGATGTCGTGATGGGCGTCGTAAAGCGCGGGCCGGATGAGATCGTTCATGCCCGCGTCGAGGATGAGGAACTGCTTGGCCTCGCCGCGCTTGACGTAGAGCACCTCCGAAACCAGCACGCCCGCATTCGCCGCGATCAAACGACCAGGTTCGAAAATCAGTTGCGCGCCGACATTCCCCGTGACCTTCGCCACCATCCCGCCATAGGCAGCGGGATCGGGCGGCGGCTCGTTGTTGTGGCGATAGGGCACGCCCAGTCCGCCGCCCAGATCGATGCGCGAAATCGCGTGTCCGTCATTGCGCAACACGCCCACCAGTTCGACGACGCGCGCAAACGCCTCCTCGAACGGCGAAAGTTCCGTGATCTGGCTTCCGATATGAACGTCGACGCCGACGATCTCGATGCCCTTGAGCGTTGCGGCCTGCGCATAAACCTCGCGCGCGCGTTCCCAGGGTATTCCGAATTTGGATTCGCTCGTGCCGGTGGTGATCTTGGCGTGCGTCTTGGCATCGACATTGGGATTGACGCGAATGGTGATGCGCGCGCGCGTGTTGAGCGAGAGCGCCACTTCATTCAGCGCATCGAGCTCGGGTTCGCTCTCGACGTTGAACTGATAGATGCCTTCTTCCAGCGCAAACTTCATTTCCGCACGCGTCTTGCCGACACCCGAAAAGACGATGCGGTTGGCGGGAATACCGGCGGCGCGCGCCTTCGCAAGCTCGCCCCCCGAAACAATGTCGGCGCCGGCGCCCAGATCGCCCAGCGTCTTCAACACCGCGACATTGCCGTTCGCTTTCGCGGAGAAGGCAACCAGCGTGCCCTTGGGCAGTGCCGCGGCGAACACCTTGTAATGCCGCTCCAGCGTCGCGGTGGAATAGCAGAAGAACGGCGTGCCGACCTCGCGCGCCAACGCCGCGAGGCTCACGTCTTCGGCGTGCAGCACGCCGTTCCTGTAGCCGAAATGATTCATTGTCCGATGGGGTTGGGCGGCCGCGAGGGATCGTGCTGGTCCTTCGGCGTGGGCTTGCCGTCCGGTTTGACGAGATCGCTTTTCACACCGCAGGCGGAAAGGGAGAGAGCGAGGGCGGTAGCCGCAAGCATGGCTACGACCTTACCTCCCCCTACGCGGGGAGGTCGACGCGCGTAGCGCGGCGGGTGGGGGCGGTGAGAAGAAGTGAAAATCATTTCAACTTCTCCTTCCAGAACGCCACTTGTTCGCGCACGCGCACCGGTGCAGTACCGCCTTCGCTGGTGCGCGCGTTGAGCGAGGCTTCGAGCGACAGCGACGGCAGCACATCCTTGGTGATGCCGGGCTCGACGGCCTGCATCTCGGCAAGCGGCAATCGATCCAGCGCCACGCCTTTTTCCTCGGCGCGCTTCACGATGCTGCCCGCAATGTGATGCGCCTCGCGGAACGGCTTCTGCAAATTCTTCACCACCCAATCGGCAAGATCGGTGGCTGTCGGATAGCCCGCTTCCGCAGCACGGCGCATCGCGGCGGCCTGCGGTTTCAAATCGGCAACCATTCCCGCCATCGCGGCCAGCGAAAGATCGAGCGCATCGGCGGCGGAGAACACCGCTTCCTTGTCTTCCTGCAGATCCTTCGCGTAGGCGAGCGCCAAGCCCTTCATCACGGTGGTCAGCGCCACGAAGCTTCCCAGGATGCGCCCGATCTTGGCGCGCACCAGTTCGGC
>CAZTCU010000099.1:0-8812 GCA_964612235.1 uncultured Rhizobium sp. | reverse complement strand
CGCGCTGTATCGCAAACTCGATATCGCCAACATGGCGCAGTTCGAAGGCACTTCCATCCATTATTGGGCCTCGCCGCTCGAAGCCCGGCTCTGCGCCGGTCAGGAAGTGGCGCTTGTCGGCGCGGGCAATTCGGCCGGGCAAGGGGCGGTGTTCCTGGCAAGCCAGGTGTCGAAGGTGTGGATGATCGTGCGCGGCAAAAGCCTTGAGGCCACGATGTCGAACTATCTCGTCGAACGCATCCGGGCGCAGCCGAACATCGAAGTGCTCACCGAAACCGAAATCGTCGCGCTCGACGGCAAGGACGGGCTGCTCGACAGCCTGCGCTGGCGCGACCGAAAGACCGGCGCGGAAACGCAGAAGGATATTCGGCACCTGTTCCTGTTCATCGGCGCGGCCCCCAACACCGACTGGCTGGCCAGTTGCGAGGTGTTGCGCGACGAGAAGGGCTTCATCCGCACCGATGCCGGCCGCCCCTTACAGCCGCTGGAAACAAGCATGGAAGGCGTCTTCGCCATCGGCGATGTGCGCGCAGGCTCGGTGAAACGCGTGGCTGCTTCCGTGGGCGAAGGCGCGCAGGTGGTGGCCGCGCTGCACGCCTATCTGGCGCAGGCGCAAACCTCAAAGGTGACATGATGAGCGAGACCTGCACGCATATGTCCGGCATCCGCGACGTGACGCCAAGCGCGCTCGGCTGCGAGGAATGTCTGAAGATCGGCTCGCCCTGGGTGCATTTGCGGATCTGCCGCACCTGCGGACATGTCGGCTGCTGCGACAGTTCTCCGCACAAACATGCGACCAAGCATTTCCACCACACCAAGCACCCGATCATCGAAGGCTACGATCCGCCCGAAGGATGGGGCTGGTGTTATGTCGATGAAGTGATGCTCGACCTCGGCGACCGCACGACGCCGCAGAACGGGCCCATTCCGCGTTTCGTTTGAGGAATGGCACGCCGCGGCCTCGATCAGGATTTGATGAATTTCAGAAGTTCGGCGTTGACCTCGTCGGGATGCGTTGTGCACATGCCGTGCGGGTAGCCCTTGTAGATCTTCAGCGTGGCGTTCTTCAGTATCTTCGCGGAGAGAAGTGCTGCGTCCTTATAGGGCACGATCTGGTCGTCATCGCCGGCCATCACCAGCACCGGCACCATGATCTTCTTCAGGTCGGGCGTGAAGTCGGTTTCCGAAAAGGCCTTGATGCATTCGTAATGGGCTTTGGCAGACCCCATCATCCCCTGCCGCCACCAGTTGTCGATAGTGCCCTTGCTCACCTTCGCGCCGGGACGGTTGAAGCCGTAGAACGGTCCCGAAGCGATATCGTAATAGAGCTGCGCACGGTTTTCGGCGAGCGATTTGCGGAATCCGTCGAACACCTCGATGGGCGTGCCACCCGGATTGGTCGCCGACTTGACCATGATCGGCGGCACCGCGCCGATCAGCGCGGCTTTGGCGCAACGCGACGTGCCGTGCCTGCCCAGATAACGCGCGACTTCCCCGCCGCCGGTCGAATGGCCGATATGGATCGCGTCCTTCAAATCCAGCGCGGACGTCAGTGCCGCGACGTCGTCGGCATAGGTGTCCATCTCGTTGCCCTCCGACGTCTGCGTCGAACGGCCATGCCCTCTGCGATCGTGCGCGATCACGCGATAGCCATGCTGCAGGAAGAACAGCATCTGCGCGTCCCAATCGTCGGCGCTGAGCGGCCAGCCATGATGGAACACGATGGGCTGACCTTTGCCCCAGTCCTTGTAGAAAATCTGCGTGCCGTCCGGCGTGGTGATGAAACTGGATGAATTCTTCGCGCCCGCCGGCATCGCAGCGGCGGAGACAGACGTCGGCGCCGCGCTTGCCAAAGCGGCAGAAGCGGCCGCCACGCCAATGCTTCCCGCGAGAACGCCGCGGCGTGATGCACTCATTTCGCTGTTGTGTAATGTCATAACACCCTCCATCGAAAATGCGCCGTAAAGTGTTGCACGGTCACATGACGATCAGAAGCCGGATTCCGGCACCCGTGCAGACACTTTGTCAGGTTTGATTGCGGGCGCGGGGTGCTATGCTGCCCAAATAAGAGGCACTCGATCCGATGCAAACGGCACTTCACACACCGGTCTGCGATCTTCTGGGATGCACCTATCCCGTTTTGCTTGCGGGGATGGGCGGACCCTCGCGTTCGGAGCTGGTGGCGGCCGTCACCAATGCGGGTGGCTTCGGCTTTCTCGGCATGGTGCGCGAAAGCCCGGAGTTGATCACAACGGAAATCGCCAAGGTCCGCGAACGCACGGATCGCGATTTCGGCGTGAACCTGATCCCTGCCGCGACCAAGCGGGAGTTGCTGGAGGCCGAACTCGCCGCCTGCATCGCGGCCAAGGTGCCGGTGATGGCGCTGTTCTGGGATCTGTCGGCGGATATCGTCAAACGGCTGCGCGACGAAGGCATCCTTGTCGCCTGCCAGGTGGGCGACGCGAAGGAAGCCGAAGCCGCGCAGGAAGCGGGCGCGCAGATCATCATCGCACAGGGCGTCGAAGCGGGCGGCCATGTGCGCGGCCGCATCAAACTCGCCACGCTGTTGCCGGAGGTCATCGCGAGCGTCGACTTGCCGGTGATCGCGGCGGGCGGCATCGTGGACGGCAAAGGTCTGGCAACCGTATTGCGGGCGGGCGCGCAAGGCGCGTGGATCGGCACCGCGTTTCTCGCCACCACCGAATCCTTCTCGCACGATTACCACAAGCAGCACATCGTGGATGCGCAACCGGGCACCACCGTCCACACCGATGCGTTCCATGTGAACTGGCCGAAGGGCGCGTTCGTGCGCGTGCTTCCCAACTCGGTCACGCGCGGCGAGCGCGGCGATCCGTTCTCCGGTCAGAAACAGGCGATCGGCAACGAAGGCGCGCGCACGATCTGGCTGTTCAGCACGGACTCTCCGCTCAAATCCATGACCGGAGATTTCGAGGCCATGGCGCTCTATGCGGGCGAAGGCGCGGGCGCCATCCGCGCAATCGTGCCCGCGCGCGAAAGGTTGAACGAGATCGTCACGGAAGCATCCAGGCTTCTGGAAGCGGCACCGAAACAGTCCGCCGCCGAACCGCAGCCCGCCTCTCCCGCCTGCTACGCGCGCGAGGCGGACGATTCCTATATGGGCTATGCCAGCCGCGAGGAATTGCTGGCGTTCCTGAACGAACTTCTCGAAGCCGAGCGCGCGGGCGCGCGCGTCACCGCGCGCACCGCCGCCGATGCGCCGGATGCAGCGACGAAAACCCTGATGCGCGACATCCATCGCGACGAGGCGCGCTGGTGCGCCATGCTGCTCAAATGGATCGCGCATCTGCAAGGCGACGCCTCACCCAATGTCGGCGCGTTCTATGGCAAGTGCATGGCAATTAGCGACCTGGCCGAACGCCTCGCCTTCCTCAATCGCGGCCAGGGCTGGGTGGCGAAGAAACTGCGCGAGATGCTGCCCAAAACACGCGACGACGCGATGCACGCGGATTTCTCCGCCATGCTGAAAAGCCACGAAGAGAATATCGCCCGCGCCAACGCGATGCTTTAGCAAACCCTCAAACGGGTGCAGCGATCCGTCCGGCGGCCACGGCCTGCCAATCCACCATGTGGTCCACGAACGCCTTCAGGAAATCTGCCCGCCTGTTGGCGTAATCTAAATAATAGGCGTGTTCCCAGACATCGCACACCATAAGCGGCGTGTGCCCTTCGGCGACGGGCGTCATCGCATTGGCGGTACGCTCGATCTGCAGGCGGCCGCGAACCGCCACAAGCCACACCCAGCCGGAGCCGAACTGCCCCAATCCTTGTGCGACGAATTCGGATTTGAAGGCCTTCACCGAACCGAACTCCGCCGTCAGCCTGCGCGCGAGGTTCGCGGGAACCGGCCCCCCGCCGTTCGGCTTCATCGAGAGCCAGAATTTGCTGTGGTTGAGATGCTGGGCGGCGTTGTTGAAGATCGCCTGCGCCTCGGGAAGATCGTGGGTCGCGCGCACGATCTCTTCAAGGCCCATGGTTTCGTAATGGGTGCCCGCGACAAGCTCGTTCAGCTTGTCGACATAGCCGCGATGATGCTTGCCATGGTGCAATGCGAACGTCCGCGCGGACATGAAGGGCTCGAAGGAATCCGGCGGGTAAGGAAGATCCGGCAGATAAAAGGGCTTCGGTTCCGCCTCCCGACGCATGGGGCTCGCGGTCATGGCTTCAGCCTCCCATGCGGGCGTAGTGGATGATGATCCCTATGGCGATGCCGCCGATGCTCAGCGACAGCGGCACAAGGATGACCTGAAGGATGGCTTCGGAAGCTTCTATGGGACCGTATATCGTGTCGAAACGGCCCCTGATGAATTCGTCAAACGAAAGCTTTCCCGTATCCTGTTTTGGCGCCATGCGGCTCATGATGATCGGCACCCCGAAGTACACGAGCGCGTAAACCGTTCCGATCACCACCATGAAAAGCGCATTGGAGCTGATGAAGAAGGTGGTCCAGAACACCGCCATGAACATCGCCCAGCAGAGTATCGCGAGCTTGTAGACTCCCGGATGCATCTGCGACCTCAAGACCGAAAGCCTGCGCAGCGCCGTGGTCTGCACCGTCCGGTGCTCGGCGATGCCCGCATGCGAACGAACCGCCGCCTGCGATCTAGGCGGCACGCGATTTGTCGTCATTGTCCTCACTCCCGCAATTTTCGCTGAAATGCTTGGCGAATTTGTCCGGCACGTCCTTCCAGCGGTCGGCGTCCGGCGGCGGCGTGCCCTTGGCGGTGATGTTCGGCCATTTGCGCGCATATTCGGCGTTCAGCGCGAGCCAGCGCTCCAGCCCCGTTTCGTTATCGGATTTGATGGCTTCCGCGGGACATTCCGGTTCGCACACGCCGCAATCGATGCATTCGTCGGGATGGATGACGAGCATGTTCTCGCCTTCGTAGAAGCAGTCCACCGGACACACCTCGACGCAATCCATGTATTTGCATTTGATGCAGGCTTCCGTGACGACAAAGGTCATGGCGCACCCTGCCCCGCCCGGGGCGGAAATTTGTCGGCGCGATAGAACATGCCCATTTGCAGGCTCCGCGCGATATTCTGCGCGCGCCCGACAAAAGCCTCTGCCGCGCGCGGCGGACAGACTTCGCCGGCCGTCTCCATGAACAGCGCGAGCCAGCGTTCGAAATGTTCGGGGCGAACCATCTTCAGCCGCATGTGGGCAATCATCGGATTGCCCTTGTAGCGGCCGCTCATCAGCATGACCGACGACCAGAAATCGCACATCTTCTCCAGATGCGGATCCCAATCCTTGACCACGCGGTCGAAGACCGGGCCGATCAACTCATCGGTGCGGACTTTGCCGTAGAAGGTGTGAACGAGCGTCTTGATCATCGCGTCGTCCACGCCCGTCTCGTCGACGATGCCCTGCACGATGCGGGCGCGGCGTTCGGAATGTTCCTGATCGGAGGTCATTGCCGTATAAAGAAGTACGCTACATACCTATTTAAGGCCGTAAAAAAGTATATGCAATACTTCTTTTTGCACTGCGACATCGCGCGTCAGGCGGCCTTGCCGGAAAGCAGCCGCCGCATGCGGGTGAACGCAACCGGGTTCGCAATCAGGTCGGCCAGCGAATAGCGGTCGAGCACGGCGAGGAAGGCGGCGAGCGCCTCCTCCAGCGGCCCGCGCAGGCCGCAGGCCGAGGATACGATGCAACCATCCTTCTTCCGGTCGAAGCATTCGACCAGCGCGAGACTGTCTTCCGTCTTGCGTATGACGGCGCCCAGATTGATCTGCTTGGCCGGTTTGGCGAGTTTCAGTCCGCCGCCGCGGCCCCGCTGACCGTCGACAAAGCCTTCCTGTACCAGCGTTTGCGCCACCTTCATCAGGTGGTTCCGCGAGATGCGATAGCGGTTGGCCACTTCTTCGATGGTGTGAATCCGGTCCGGCTCAAGCGCGAGCAGCATCATCAGGCGCAGGGCATAGTCGGTGTGCAATGTCAGACGCATGAGGATCTTTCCGGCAAGGCGCATGGCGGGCGCGCCACAATAGGTGTATACCACATACCACTTTTGGCGCCCAGGAGGGCAAGGCCATTCCATCGCTCCAGATCAAGCGCGTCTACGAACCGCCGTCCTCTGCCGACGGCTTGCGCATCCTCGTCGACCGCGTGTGGCCGCGCGGCGTGAGCAAAGAGAAAGCCGCACTCGACCACTGGTTGAAGGACGTGGGCCCCAGCACGGCCTTGCGCAAATGGTTCGGCCACAAGCCGGAACGCTGGGCCGAATTCCGCAAGCGTTACCGGAAGGAACTGGCCGTAAACCCGGCAGTGAAGGAACTTCGCGCCCTCGTCAAAGGAAAGCGCACAACCCTGCTCTTCGGCGCACACGATGCGGAACACAATCAGGCCGTCGTTCTGGCCGAACTGCTGCGGCGCCAAAGGAAACCGGCTGCGACTCCGCGTACGCGCAAATCCCGGAAACCTTCATGACGCAGGACAACATCCCCCCATTCCTTCACTACGGCTTCCGGCCGATGTTCCTTGCCGCTGCGGGCTGGGCCATCGTCGCGCTGATCCTTTGGTTGGCGATGTTCTTCGGGGCACTTCAATTGCCGACCCGCTTCGATCCGATTGCGTGGCACGTCCACGAAATGCTGTTCGGCTTTGTGATGGCCGCGGTGGCGGGCTTCCTGCTCACCGCCATCGCGAACTGGACCGGGCGGCCGCCGGTCTCCGGTACGCGCCTTGCGGCGCTCGCCGCTTTGTGGCTGGTCGGGCGACTGGCATGTTCGATCTCCGCCGATCTTCCGGCGTGGATCGCCGTGGCCGCCGACCTCGCTTTTCCCACTGCACTCCTTGCCGTTGCCGCGCGCGAGATCATTGCGGGGAAGAACTGGCGTAACATCGTGGTGATGGGGCCGCTTTCGCTCTTCCTCGTCGCCAATCTGCTGATGCATCTGGAATCTCTGGGTTGGGCTGTTCCGTCCGGGCTTGGTTGGCGGCTTGCCGTTGCCGCTCCCATTCTGCTGATCTCCGTTATCGGCGGCCGTATCATTCCCATCTTCACGCGCAACTGGCTTTCCAGGCGCGACAGCCTGCGGCTGCCGTTGCCGCCAAACCGTTTCGATACGGTGGCCATTGTATTGTTGGCGATTGCGCTTCTTCTTTGGGCGTTCTTTCCGGATCGCGCCGTCACGGGCGTGCTGCTCGTCGCCGCCGCCATTCTCCACGCAATACGCTTAAGCCGCTGGACCGGCCTTCCGACGCGGAGCGAACCACTCCTTTTTATCCTTCATGTGGGCTATTTCTGGGTCGTGCTGGGCCTGTTGCTGCTCGGTCTCTCGGCTTTCGACATCGGCGTGCCCGCGCCTTCGGCTATCCACGCGCTTACTGCGGGCGCCATCGCTGTTATGATCCTCGCGGTCATGCCGCGCGTCACGCTGGGACATACCGGCCGCAATCTCACCGCCAGTCGCGCGACGATCGTTGCCTTCCTTCTCATCAATGCGGCTGCGCTCGCCCGTGTTTGCGCATCATGGCACCCGGCCTTGATGACGCAATTGCTGTTGATCGCCGGCCTTTGCTGGATTGCGGCCTTCGCAATCTTCGAGTTCGTCTATGGCCCGATGCTGCTCACGCGACGGGTTGGCTCGTGAGCGGACACTTTCAACTTGGCGATCCTATTGCAGATCGATGCGCTCACAGCCCGCGAATCCCAGAATGAAATCGGGGCCGAAGCTTAAAGACGGCGTCTGAAATCCCGGTTGCGCATTGCCCGCCAGTATCCGCTTCGCCGCTTCCAGCGTCGTCATCGCCGTCAGCGTGTAACCTTCCGGCGTGCGCAGCCGCGACACGGCCTTCTCGCCCTTTGCGTTCACCGCTTCACCAAGCAACAGTCCAAAACCCGCCGCGCGTTCGGCATCGGTCGGCCCTTCGGGAAGGAAATCCGCGCTGAGTTTGAGCAACGCCTGCATCGGCTTGCTGCTCAACAACCGGCGCATCGTGTCGCCCAGTTTCGCCATCTGCTCCAGTTGCGGCATCGCTTCGAAATAGACGGTGATCTCGGGAATGCCCGTGGAATGATAGGCCGTCGCCACATCGCCCCAGCCGACGGCGATGGAAGGCCGCGGCCCCCTGCCGAAATCGAAACTGCGCCGGTCCGGCGGCCATTGCGTGACGATCTTGCCGTCGCGCCGCACGCGCACGGGATTGCCCACGCTTTCCATGCTCGATTTCGCCGTGCCGCGAGACATCTTCTCGAGCCCGCCGATGGCGAGCGTCAGCTTGGTTGCATCGGGCATCCGCTCTTTCATGTGCGCCGCCAGACAATCGCTCGGCACCACGTCGAAACCGACGCCCGGCAACACCACGATGCCCGCCGCCTTCGCCTCCGCATCGCGCGCGGCGCAGGCTTCCAGCACGTCGATCTCGCCGGTGATGTCCAAATAATGCCGCTTGGTGCGCAAACACGCATCGAGCATCGGCTTGGATGTTTTGGAGAACGGGCCTGCGATATGCAGCACCGCCTGCACTTCCGACAACGCCGCATCCATTGCCGCAATGTTGTCGAGACCGAACGCGCGATATTCAAAGCCGAGCGGCCCGGCAACAGCCTTCAGCTTCGCCTCGCTGCGCCCCGCGAGCAGCGGATTAAGCCCCTGCCGCTTCGCCTCTTTCGCCACCAGCTTTCCCGTGTAGCCGGTAGCCCCATAGATCATGATCCTGCCGTTCATGGCGTGCCCCCTCGAAGCCAAACCCGGCCCTATAGATAGCCTCATTTCAGCGGCGTGCCGACGCTGGACGAACGCCATCGGCTCCCTTATGAAG